>JBGPSX010000500.1:0-2987 GCA_041490325.1 Bryobacteraceae bacterium
CGAGTTGTTCCGCATTGAACTGGAGTCGCGCAACCTGGATGAACTGCTACGCCGGTTTCTGGATGCTCTGGTCCAGGTCTGTCACGCCGACGCCGGCCATCTTTATTTATTGAATGACAAGCGCAGCGCCTGGGTGCTACGCGCGAAAGCCGAATCGAGCAACCAGAATCGCCCGACGCTGGCTGAAGTCCCCAGCCGGCCGGCCAAGCTTAAAATGCTGGCCCAGTCGCGGCAAATCAACCCGCGCAACGGTACGCGCGATCAATTGCTGGAACCTGGCTGGAAGGATCAGTTTCAGATGTGCTGGTCGATCCCGCTGGCTGCCGCGGGACGCACCGCCGGGGTCATGCAATTCGGCTTTTCTAAACCATATGAATGGCTGCCTCGTGAACAGGAATTGTTGGCTGCGGCGGCCGAGCGCTGTCTCATGGCGGCCGAAAAAGCCCGCCTCATGGAGGACCTCGCGGCCAGCGAAGAACAGATTCGACAACTGGCGGAGCACATGCTCCACGTCGAGGAAATGGAGCGCCGGCGAATCAGCCGGGAGCTGCACGATGAAGCCGGCCAGTCGCTGCTGTGCATCCGGCTGCAAATGGAACTGCTGGAACAATCGCTCCCCCCCGAACATGTCGAATGGATCGGCAAGCTGCGGGATGCGCGGGACCTGACCGAACGAACCATTTTGGAGATGCGGCGCTTGATCGCGGCCTTGAGCCCGGCGGTGCTGGAGCAATTAGGATTAGGCGCGGCTTTGCGGCAACTGGTGAACCGCTTCCGGAGGTTGCATCCAATACGAGTCAAGCTTCTGCTCAGCCGTCTCGGACGGCTGCCCCAACACACTGAAATCATTGTCTATAGGTTGGTGCAGGAGTGCTGTAACAATATCGCCAAGCATTCGGCCGCCTCCAGCGTAAACATTTCTGTAAGTTCGGCCGATGGATGGGTGAGACTGGCCGTTGAGGACAACGGAGTCGGATTCAAGGTAGAAGAGGCGCTGGCCCGGAAGGATTCCTTTGGACTTTCCGGCATGAGAGAGCGCGTTGCCCTGCTCGGTGGCAGGTTTGAAATTCGTAGTTATCCCAAGAACGGGAACGTATCCGCGGATCGCAGGAAAAAGGGCCGTGGTACGAAGATCTTGGTCAATCTTCCCGTTGCGAAGGAGCCGCCAGCAATGAACTTGATAGAACCGATCGCCGCCAAGCCGATCGGCGTGAAGAACGCACGGAGAATCAGAGCCGCCGGATCGTAGCGCGGCGCGTACTGAAACCCGTTGGTGAGGCGGAAAGCTTTATAGGAAAGGGATTCAGAAAATCTAACTCGGGCAAACGTTATGGCAAAGACTCGCATCATGTTGGCGGACGATCACACGCTCTTTCGCCAGGGCATTAGAACTCTGATTTCAGCCGAAGCGGATATGGAAGTGGTCGCCGAAGCATCGAATGGCGGCGACGCCGTCGAAAAAGCAACCGAAGCGCGGCCGGATGTGGTGCTGATGGATATCGGCATGCCCGGCTTGAGCAGCTTCGAAGCTACCCGGCAAATCAAAAAGAACCGTCCCGAAACCAAAGTCTTGTTCCTCACCATGTACGACGATGAGGATTACCTGGTGGAGGGTATGGAAGTCGGCGCAAGCGGATATGTCTTGAAGGACAGCCCTTCAGCCCAGCTGGTGGCAGCCGTCCGCGATATCTGCCGCGGCGGAAGCTATCTGAGTCCTCGCATGCTATCCCAGCTTGTCGATGATTTCCGTTCGCGGATCAAGTCCGCCAATCGCCTGCCTCGCTTTGCAACCCTGACCACTCGCGAGCGCGAAGTGCTCAAGATGCTGGCCGAAGGCAATTCGGTGAAGGAGATCGCCTGCGATCTCAACCTCAGCGTGAAAACCGTCGAGGCGCACAAGTTCAACTTGATGCGCAAGCTGGATATTCACAATAAGGCTCAACTGGTTCAATACGCGATCCAGAAAAAGATCATCAAGATCCCGAACTTGGTCTGAATCCACGCTTGAAAGTCAGCGCCCCTAGCCGAGCCGTGACCAAAGGGAGCGGTCTTAATAAAGCCTGACTCCGCGCGGCCCGGGCTTGGTGGTAGTGTGAACCGTATCGACAAAGCGAACGCTGTTCGGATTTAACGTCATCATCAGCGAATGCGTGCGGTAGCCCTCGCCAAAGAAACGAACTCCTTGCAATAGACTGCCTTCGGTCACTCCACAAGCGACGAAAATAATCTGCTTACCCGGGGCCAGGTCTTCAGCGCGATAGACCTTCTTCGGGTCTGTAATACCCATCTTCTCCATGCGCTGCTCCAGTTGTTTGTTGCCCACTACCAGTCGCGCCACCATCTCGCCATGCAGACAGCGCAGCGCGGCAGCAGTGATCACACCCTCCGGCGCTCCGCCAATACCCATCACCGCATGCACGCCGGTACCGCGAACGGCCGCCGCAATGCCGGCTGAAAGGTCGCCATCTCCGATCAAGCGAATGCGCGCGCCGGCTTTCCGTATGGACTCGATGAGCTTGGCGTGACGCGGGCGATCCAGAACGATCACCACCAGGTCTTTCACCTGCCGATCCAGCCGCCTCGCAATGGATTTGAGGTTATCCCAGACTGGAGCGTTGATATCCAGCGCGTCCTTCGCTGCCGGCCCGGCGATGATCTTCTCCATGTAACAGTCCGGGGCGTGCAGCAGTCCGCCGGCTTCGGACGCCGCCAGAACAGCGATGGAGTTGTTGGCGCCGGTCGCGCACAGGTTGGTGCCCTCCAACGGATCCACCGCGATATCGACGTTCGGAAAGCGGGCGCCATCGCGCCGCGCGCCCACGCGCTCGCCGATGTACAACATGGGTGCTTCATCCCGCTCGCCTTCACCGATGACGATGTTACCTGCGATGGGAACATTCTCAAAGGCGCGCCGCATGGCCTGCACCGCGGCGAGATCGGACCCCTTGCGGTCGCCCTGCCCCATGGTTCGCGCCGCTGCCACGGCG
>JBGPSX010000501.1:0-2984 GCA_041490325.1 Bryobacteraceae bacterium
GAATATTTGTTCTATCTCGATTTCCTCGGCCGCGAAGGCGAACCTCGAGTGCAGAATGCCCTGCGTCATCTCTCGGAGCTCGCGGATTTTCTACGGGTCCTCGGCAGCTATCCCCGCAGCAGCTAGCTTGTGGGGCGGCAAATTTAAACCGCTCCTTCTAGTCACGGCTCGGACACTCGCAGTTATGAATGCGTCGCGTCCACCTGAGGATATCACTAGCCGAGCCGCGACTAGAAGGAGCGGTTTTAAGAATGGTTTCTTCAGCCCCTCTTTCAGGCGGCTTGCCCGCTACTTCGACTGCCGGCGCTTGAATCTGAGGGCGGTGTGCGTCGGCGAGAAGCTGCAGACCTTGCTATCCACCAGGCCGGCGGCACGTCCTGCGGCGATCACGTCAATTTCCGTGATCGTCTTGAGGCCTTTCGGGTAGATCACCCACACGGCTGTATCGCCGACATAGGCCAGCTCGATGAGTTCATCTCTCTTCTTAACTGCCAGAAACATCAGGTCCGGCTTGGAGCGGGTCTTCGCGGCGCCGCGCTCGGCGAGTTCACGCTCAAAGTCGTCGTCATGCTGGCCGATGAGTCGCACTTTCATGCCCGCCTTGACGCCCAATTTATCCAGACGGCTGGGCGGGTTCCGAATGCGCGACGCCCATTTTTCGGCATTGTCGCCGATATGAAAAACCGCCGCACCTTCCGGAAAATGAATGGTCAATTTGCCGGAGGCGGCCTCCATGGAGGCGATACTCTTGAACGGAATTTTCAGCCGAAAATCGCCTCGGAATAACAGCTCCGTCGATTCGAGCAAAGCCTTGCCTTTGGACGACTCCTTTCCGAAATCGACGCGGCATTTGAGTTCCTGTCCCATTAGTCACCCGCCTCGCCGAACTTCGCATGCAGCGACTTGAGGTACGTTTCAATAGCTCCCGAGTACCCGAAGACGAATCGCGCCATGAACCGGAAGATCGGGTTGTAGATTTCGCCGTCTTCAGTGATTTTGAGTACGCAGCCGTCCGGCGTAGCTGTGATCTCGTGAATCCACCGTCCGCCGTACGGAAGATTGGGTTCAGCAATCCGCGTCACCAACCGAGTGGGCGGCACGGTCTCTTCGCGCTCATAAGTGATCACCTCACCGCGCTGGTCGGTCTCCTTCCACCTATAATGGCCGTCCCGCGGCGCCAGCTCTTCGAAACTGCGCAGCTCGGATCGCCAGGTGGGAGGACCTGCAATGGCATCCCATACAGCCTGGGGCGGCTGGCGGAATTTTGAGGATCGCGACTCCACGTGACCTTTAGGCAGCATCATTCCGATCACCGCCACGACTGCGACCAGTGCGGCAACTACGGCCAATACAATCAGAACCCATTTCATAAAGCAGTCCTCGCCAGTGGTTTTACATTCGGTTTGCTCTTTCGCATGGCCTCAGCCGATGCTCGCGCGAGCAACGCAAGCCCGTGGATCGCGGCCGCGCGGTCCTGAGCCGAAAGCTGTTCCAGCATCACGCGCACCCGCTCGGGATCGAGCACCGATTTTTCCGACTTGATGCGCGCGCCGGCCTTGGTAAGGCGCAGGTTGACGCGCCGGCCGTCGCCGGAATCGCGCGAGCGAACCACATAGCCGCCCCGAGCCAAACGATCGATCATGAGCGACATGGTGGAAGCTGTGACGCCCATGTGTGCGGCCAATGTCAGCAGGCCGGTGGATTCCAGCTCGTCCAGATGATCTAAGACGCTGGCCTGGTGCGCGCTCAGCACGCGATTGCGGCGCGGATCCGGGACATGGCGGGTGTGGCAGGCGAAGAAGATGCGTGGATAGAGAGCCATTACGCGCTGGATTTGATCGGGCAACAAGGTTAGTCTACAAGAATGTAGTTTGGTTTGTCAAAGCAAAGTATTTAACCACAACTGCCGTTCACATGAGTGTGAACGCGGCACGCAGGAGTGCTTCGCAAGAGTGCGTGCGCCACATGTTACACGAGGGTTTTTAGGTAGTCGACGGCTTTGCGGATGTCGGCCATGCGTTCCTGCTGGTTGTCGGCTTCGCGCTCGATGTTCAGCGGGCCCCGAAAACCGATTTCCTTCAGCTTCTCAACAAACCTTGGGATGCCGACCGATCCTTGTCCGAGCGGGCGCTCGGCGCCAAGCGCGTTGCGCTTTCCTGCCGGCGGCGGGTCGCCATCTTTGGCGTGAACCGAGAGCAGATCCGGAGCCAGCACTTCCAGCGCTTCGATCGGATCACCGCTCCCGTACAAGATCATATTGGCCGGATCGAAGTTGATGCCGACATTGGGCCGGTCCACATCCCTCAGGAAGCTTTGCAGGACGCGCGCCGGTTCCTGGCCGGTCTCGAGCGCAAAGGTCTGGCCGTGCTTGGCCGCATGATCGGCGACGCGCACCACTAAGTCGCGCACATCCAGATAATCCGGATGGCCGGTATCCTCGGGAACAAATCCGATGTGGCAGGCGATGCTTTTGACGCCGATAGCCGCGGCGAAGTCGCTCACCTCCAGCGTGCGCCGCTCGCGTTCCTTGCGCGATTCGCGCGGAATGAATCCTACCGTCCGCTTCACGGTGGGAATATCGGCATAGCTCTCGCCGCTGTAGGCGGCAAATACGGTGACCACCGTGAATTTCGTGCGGTCGAGCGCCGACTTCCAGGCCGTCGAAACGCCTTCATGCAGCCGCTGATTTCCCGGGATGCCGAGTTGACCGCACTCGACGCCGAGCGCGCGAATGTCATCCAGATTGTCCCGCGCGGCCCAGAACATCACACCCACTTCGCGGTCCTTCAAAGATCGCATCGAATTCTTTCTCCATTTCTGTTTCGTGCTTCCAAGATCTGGCGGGCGAGCGCGACGGCAGCAGCGGACTGCCGCGGCGGACAACGATCCGGGCTGCTGTTGGTTTTGCAGCACTCCTGGAAATATTCGATCTCGGCTCGATATCCGTCGACGTCCTCGAGGGCGAGTTCCTCAATGGCGCCATC
>JBGPSX010000502.1:0-2977 GCA_041490325.1 Bryobacteraceae bacterium
CCAGCGAGCCCAACGGATTTTAGAAAAGATAGGCGATCGCCAAGTCATAGTGATCGTTCAAACGATTCCCAACGCGGAGGTACGAGGTTCTAACCTGCCCGCCTTCGAGACTCACGACAACGTTGGGCGCCAGCCGATACATCACGTTGCCGAAATACGCCTGGTTCTTGCCGATATTGCCCGCCACCAGATCCGAATTCCGGTCGTCTTGCTGCCCGCCGAACAGATTAAACGTAAGACGCGAGGTAACGGGAAAGCGTAGTTGCGCCCAACCACCATTGCTCTGCACGGAAATCCATCTCCCATTGGGGAAGACCGTAAAACCCTGGCGTAGCGCTCCCAAAACGGCGACGTTGCGTCCGTGGAAGAACATGCCGGAGAACTCCAGTTTGTCGATTGGCCGGAGGAACCAATCCACCGTGTATACATTGGTTGGCAGGGAGAAAATGGCGACGTGGTTTCGGCTGACATGAAATCCGCTGCCGATCTCGAGACGGCCGGTCTCGCTCCACCGGCGCCAGAACTCGACGCGACCTTCGGCGCCCGGGCTGGAATCTTCGGTTTGCTGTCCGGGCAGCGGCGCGGCATACGAGTTCGGATCGCTAGTGGTGTTGAGCAGGCTGGTTTGATACACGCCCACTTGCGCCCGCAGTCCACTTTCACTCCCCAAGGAGACCCGATGTTCCAGACGCACTTGCGGCTGCCATAACCACAGATTGCCTGCGCCGGTAAGCGGTGAGACGCCGACCTGCGCCAGTGAATCGGGATCGCGCGGCGAAATCAAAGGCTTGTCTTGCATGAATGAGATGCTGCTGCGGTTCCAATCAAGATTGATAGCTGCCGTCCGGATGCGAACCTCGTGATTCAGTGAAGACGTCGAGCCGCTAAAGAAGTCCATGTACAGGGATCCGCTCACCCGGCCACCGGCGATCGTCAAAGGCCCGTTGTAGAGCAGGCCTAGCGTGCTCTGCCGGAGCGTGCCGCCCCCAGTTGCATCGCCTTGGGTCAGCGAAGCGATGGTTGGATTGTCGGACTGGTTGTTGTAGCGGCCGTTGGTGTAGGCGTTGAATAGCGCCATGCCGGTGATGCGGAGCGGAAACTTCTGCGATGCTTCCAGTTTGCTTTGCGCCAGCTCTTCGATCCGATTCTGTTGTACCGATATGCGCTCGTCCGTTGCGGCATGTTCATTGGAAGAGGCCTGGCCGTCAGCGACGGTGGCCTGGACTTCAGCCGCGGCGGCAACAGTATTGGACATAGGCGCATGCTGCGTTGCCAGATCTTTGCGCAAGGCACGGATTTCCTCGGTGAGCGCGTGGTTGTCCTTCTCCAGTCGATCGAGCCGCGCGAGAACCTCCCGCATTTCAGGTGTGTCTTGACCCCACCCGGTGGTGGACACGCACAGGAAAAGAACCGGCGCGAGATAGAGCGCGCAAGGATGTTTAGCGAATTTCGAAATCAGCATGGTTGAAACCCCGGTTGCTCCAATGATAGGCACGTTCATGGCAAGAATCGATAACCCACGCCATGCACGGTGAGAAAATGCTTGGGAGTATTGGCGTCCGCCTCTAACTTCTGGCGCAATCGAACCACGTGCGCGTCCACGGTTCGCGTATTCGGAAACGATTCGTAACCCCACACAGAGTTGAGAATCATGTCGCGGGTAAGCGCCCGGTCGGGATTCTGCAGGAAATAGCTGAGCAGGTTGTATTCGGCGGGAGTCAGCTTCAGCGTCTCGCCTTTTTTTGTGACTACACGGCGCTCAAAATCGACGGCCACGGCGCCGAAATGAGCCACCTTGCGAGCCTCGGGTGAGGTTCGCCGCAAGACGGCGCGAATTCTGGCCAGGAGTTCGCGCGCGCCGAACGGCTTCACGATGTAGTCGTCCGCGCCGATTTCGAGCAGCAGCACCTTGTCCACTTCCTCGCCCACCGCGCTCAGCACGATGATGGGCGTCTTGAAGTTAGCGGCTCGGAGTTGCTTACAGATCTCTATGCCGCTCATGCCCGGCAGTCGAAGATCCACGATCATCAGGTCCGGCTTCACCGAAATGGCTCGCTCAAAGCCGGCCTTGCCATCGGCTACCAAAATCGGCGTGAAGCCTTCCTGTTCGAGCATAATGCCGATGGTGTCGCGCAAGCTCTCGTCGTCATCGATCACAAGGATGGTGGACATGCGGTTGAGGAGCCTCTAAAAAATCGTAACGCGACCGGCGATCCGAATGCAGGCAGGCGGTGTTCCAGGGCCCGAAATTAACCATTTTTACCAAAGATTTACAAGTTGCTAACGACTCCGGCTGGGCAATCGCAGCAAGATGGACCTGTAGCCTAGGAGCTTGTGTGAGTGCTTGCGCGACTCTCCCCACGACCAGGAAGTCCAAATCGGCAGAACATCCAGCGCTACTAGCGGATGAATCGCAGCCACACTACACGACGCTCAGGCAGCGCACCATTGGATCATTCACGCTAAGCGAGCGCCGCTACAGCAGCAGCCTGGCGCAGTCGAATCAGGTTCATCCGGAAGCGTGCATTACCTTCGTCATCGAAGGCTGCATGCGAGAGAGTTCCTCGTTCGGCACGATGGTTTGCCGCGCGGGTGCGGTAAGATTTCTGCCTGCCGGGGAAGTTCATGAGAGCGAGATCGAATCGCAGCTACGCTGCCTGGAGATCACCAGCGACTCTGGCGTCTTCGATCATCTGGACCGTCCATCGGTAGTTCCGCAGAAGCCGGTGCAGATCAACGGGCTAACCACCACCTGGCTTGCCAATCGCCTGTATGCTGAGTTTTGCCGTCAGGACAATGCTTCGGCGATGGCGATCGAAGGGCTGATTCTTGAAATCTTCGCCGAGATCGCTCGCACCGAAGCGCGGCCTGAGACTTTGGTTCTGCCACTCTGGCTCAAGCATGCTACCGACATTGTCGAATCGCGATTTCTCGAGCGGCTCAGCCTGGCGGACATCGCGTCTGAAGTCGGCGTGCA
>JBGPSX010000503.1:0-2949 GCA_041490325.1 Bryobacteraceae bacterium
CTCCTGCACGTTCTTTAGCATCACGCGCTTGCTGCCTTTTTGCGTCACCACTCGCTCGTCGTTGGGCAGATTGTAGGCGGCCGTTTGCACGCCGTGCTCGCCGTCGGCCGAGGAGAATACTTCGTTGACCACGCGAATCGGCGACTGGCTGCCCAGCTTAGGATTGCGATACTGGGCGTCAATCGGCAGATTGTTCTCCACCTCCTGCATGTGATCGCCGAAGAACTCTAGCTTCGTGGTCTCGGCGTCGTCGCGCAGGTTCACATACGCCTCATAGGATGCCTTGTATCCGAAAACTTCGTCGTTGTAGGTCTCATACGGGCCTATGGTGATGTCGATGGGCGCATCCAGGTCCATCCAGGCCAGATCGCTCTCGTAGTAATCGTTGGACCGGAATGCCGCCGCTCGCGTTGTCAGGAACTTCTTCAGCGTCGCATTGCCAGTCAGGCCGGCCGCTTGTTCCAGCAAGCGTGCGGACTTTTCGAGATCCGTCTTGTACTCCTGGCTGAATGGAACCGCCTTCAAGTGTCCAGCGTTGTCGCGGCGGATCACCGTGAAGAAGCCCTCGGCGGCCTCGCGATCGGTCCTCGATAGCGTTTTGACCCACTTCTCGAACTCCTCGCGCGCCATGTCTTCCGGATAGAAATTCGCGCCGGGCAGTTTCTTGGGTGGCACGCCGGGAAGGAATGCGGCGAAATCGTCCAAAGCCGACCACGGACTCTTGTTGATCCAAAAATACTGCAGACGCGCCTTGCCAAGCGGAGTCGTGTCGCGCTGGAGCTTGGAATGCAAAGCCGGATTGCCACTCCAATACTGGGCCAGAAAAATATCATTCAAGATGCGCGACGCCTCGATCAACTTTGCCAACGCCTGGCGATCGCCGGCTGATAGCTTGGAGACATCAACGCGCAGTTCAGTGGGCGCGAAGCGCGCGATCATTTTGTCGAGCTGCGCAAGATCGGGAATACTGGCGGTAAAGGCGAGCATGGGCAAGAGTAGAAGCAGTTTTTTCATCCGCTGTCCGCCATCCCAACACGAGCTTTTCGTGCAAAAATTGATCTATGCGCGGAAACGAGAAGGTGTTGGAGCATTTGGGCACCGCCCTGAAGGCCGAGCTTACGGCCATCAACCAGTACTTCCTGCACGCCAAGATGAATGAAAACTGGGGATACTTCCGGCTGGCGGCGCACTATCGCAAGGAATCGATCGAGGAGATGGTGCATGCCGAGAAGCTCATGAACCGGATTCTATTCCTGGATGGAACGCCGAACATGACAGACATTGGACCGATCCGGATCGGCAAGAACGTGAAGGGGCAGCTCGATAACGATCTGGTGCTCGAATTGGACGCTGTTAAGCACTTGAATATTGCGATCAAGGACGCGGTAGCCGCGGGCGACAACGCTTCTCGCGCGCTCTTCGAAGAAATCCTGGCGGATGAGGAAGAGCATGTCGACTACCTCGAAGGTCAACTGCACGCCATCGGCGAGATGGGCATCGAAAATTATCTGTCGCAGCAACTCCACAAAGGCGAGGAAGGCGAGAAGGGCTAGTGGCTTAGTGGTGGGTGGCTGGCGTGTTCCGTAAAATCCTGCGAGAGGACGTATACCTCGCGTTGCTCGAAGAGCGGCACGCGTCCGAAGTGTTTGCCGTGGTCGATCGCGAGCGCGAGCTTCTGCGGGAATGGCTACCTTGGGTCGACGGCAGCACCGAAGTAGCCCACACCGAGAACTTCATCAGAATTTCGCTGGAACAATTCGCCGATAACGAGGGATTTTCGGCAGGCATCTGGTCCGGCGGCGCTTTTGCCGGCGTGATCGGCACGCACAAGATCGATTGGCTGTATCGCAGAGTCGAGATCGGCTATTGGATCGCCGCGAAGTATCGGGGCCAGGGCATCGTAACCGAAGCATGCCGAGCTGTGATCGAGCATGCCTTCCACGAATGGAAGCTCAATAGAGTGGAGATCCATTGCGCGGCCGGAAACGCAAAGAGTTGCGCGATTGCGAAGCGGCTGGGCTTTCAGTTTGAGGGAGTATTGCGCGAGGCGCAATTCCTGGCTGGTAAATATCTGGACATCAATGTTTACTCGATGCTGGCGCGCGAGTGGGCCCGTTGATCCGGCTACTTGAAGTACCAACGCAGGCCCACCGTGGCAGAGAGCAGTGTTCCGCTGATGTATTGCTCCGCCCGGGGCGACGTCTTGAGATGGAATTCTTTTCCACCAACCAGTATTTCGATTCTTCCAGCGCGGTAGGCGAGGAATGCGTCCGCATCCCAGGTTGCCGCGCGCCGGGGTAACGCGAAACCGGTGCCTTTGGCTTCGAAGCGGAGATGCTGTGAGAGGAAATACTCCAGACCGCCGCCCAGCGCCGGATAGATCAGCGAACTGGAGCCGGATGCGCGGTTGTCCAGCAGATTGCCATCGCTATCGGTGGACGGCTTCTGCGGCGCGTTGAAGTTAGAGCGGATCACGGTGTATTGAACGCCCCACAGCGTCTTCCAGAGAAGCCGCCTGCTTTCGGTCGGGAAAGGTCCCGAAAGGTAGTCCCAAGTGACGTTCACACTTTGCAGCGAGTAGCGCCCAGTCAGGAAGTCGCCGGCGTCGTATGGGCTTGAAAAGAGCGTCACGTTTTCATTTGTCACCTCATCTCCCTTGCCTTGAAGACGCAGGTAGGAGACGCGTAGCGTGTTGTGGCCGCCGGTGGGAATGCTGAGGGTGGCTTCGCCGGCGAGTGGATCGCTTTTCGGAAAACTGAAGTCGGAAGGCTGCGCATTTGTGTTGGATCGGCCGGAGCGTAAGAGAGGGCTCGAGGGACCGCGCAGGTAGGTCAGGCTGAGGGACAACTGGCCGTCGCTCGAATCGGCCCTTTCGGTGGCCGGCGCCGTGTTCGCAGCCGGTGGTGGCAGTGGCGGCTCCGGAGGTTGCTGCGCTTCGAGAACACGAAA
>JBGPSX010000504.1:0-2928 GCA_041490325.1 Bryobacteraceae bacterium
GAACCGTTCGACTTGAACTCTGTCGAAGTCCGTGAACACCGAGAACATTCTAACATGGAATTGTTAGAAACAGAAAACAAACTCTTTGCTTACGTATGACAGCCGAGCGCGCGCTGCTAGGCGCCGTAGAGACTTGCGTACTGTTGCTGGTTCAATGGCGGCACGGACGCAAGCGCCAGATTCTCTCGAACGTGCGCGACACTGCTCATCCCTATTAAGGCGACCGCGACGCCGGGCGTCGACCTGGTGAACTGAATGGCGCGTTGCGCGTCGGTGCTTGCGCCCGGCACCCGGTCTCGAATTTCGGAAGGCAGATTGCGCGCCAGGCGGGCCTGCAGCAGACTCGCGCTCGCGATTACCGTGACCCCGAGCCGCTGCGCAGCATCGAGTACGTTCTCGCCGCCATCGCGATTCGCAAATGCCTCCGGCATCGCGAGGTTCAACGGAAGTTGAATGAAACGGAAATGGTGAGAGGTTCCGCCAACTTCGTGTGCGATTGCCGCGAGTCGATTGAGCGAGAGAGCGCCGCCAGATCGCTGCGGGCGCCGGTATCCTTCCCAGGTGGCGGTGCCGTAGTAGCGGATCTCGCTTCGGCCTGCGGCCTGCTCGAGAAACTCAAAAGCCCTTCGGATTCGCGCATAGAATTCGTCCTGGTTGAGCGAACCGAGTTGCGTCTCGGGATTGTGCAGGTAAAACACGTCGATTGTCTGGACAGCCAGGTTCTGCAAACTTCGCCCCAACTGGTCGGCCAGAAATGCCGGAGCCATCGAATGCATGCCTTGCACGACATCCTGCGCACTCAGAACGCCATTGGGAACCGCGTCCGCAACCAGATATCCGGCCTTGGTGCAAAGCACCACTTCATCGCGCTGGATACTCGCGGCGTCAGTGCAGGCGCGCAACGCCCGGGCAATCGAACGTTCGGAATGCTGGTTGCGATAGTTGAGCGACGTATCAATGACGTTTACGCCGGCCCCCAGCGCCGAGGCGATTGCATCGGCATACCCTTGGTCCGTGGCTTCGTCCATTTCTCCGAGGTACGTTCCGATGCCGATACTCGAAACCAGAAACCCCTGAGCATCGCGATAGAACCCGGCCGCTTGCTCACGCGCAAAACGCGCTGCGAATCGCGCGGTTCCATCCGAAGTAGCAAAACCCGCCAGCATCTCTCGATGGTACAACCCCGGATACAATATGCTACGGGCAACCGCATGTCCATCCACGCTCGACAATCGCGCGAAATCATTGATTGCTGCCGTGCTCTTTCTCTGTTGAGCGAGGAACCGGGCCGGACGACACGCACTTTTCTGTCCGCCCCCACGCACGAAGTTCACCGGGTTCTGCGCGAGTGGATGGAGCGTCTGGGGATGCAGGTCACGGTAGACGCGGCCGGAAACGTCCGTGGGCTGTACGCCGGGCGCCAACCGGATCAGCCTCGCCTGATCATCGGGTCGCATATCGACACGGTGCCGGCAGCCGGCGCATTCGATGGCGTGCTGGGCGTCGTGCTTGGAATCGCATTGATCGAGGCCCTGGATGGACGGCGGCTGAGCTTTGGAATCGAGGTGGTGGCTCTCTCAGAGGAAGAAGGCGTGCGCTTTGGCATTCCTTTCCTGGGGAGTCGCGCGCTGATCGGCACATTGGATTCCGCCTTGTTGGATCGCCGCGACAAGAACGGCATCAGCATTGCGCAGGTGATCAGAGACTTTGGCCTGGACCCAGACTGCGTTCCGATGGCGGCTCTGAACGGCAACGTTTTTGGGTACCTGGAATTCCACATCGAGCAGGGACCGGTGCTCGATAGCTTGCACCTGCCGCTCGGCGTGGTGGAGGCAATTGTGGGTCAAAGCCGGATGGAGGTGCGCTTCAGAGGCAAGGCCAATCATGCCGGAACAACACCGATGAACTTGCGGCAAGACGCATTGTCGGGTGCGGCGGAATGGATTGGACTTGTCGAGCACGAGGCGCTCGGAACCCCGGGAATGGTGGCCACGGTCGGCCAAGTGGAAGCGCTGCCGGGCGCGGGGAACGTTATACCAGGTGAAGTGCACGCCAGTCTCGACGTTCGTCACGCTAACAATGAAGTACGCGTCCGCGCTGTCGCACAGATCCTGAAGGCTGCTCGAGAAGTAGCTGGCCGCCGCGGGCTCACCGTTGAATACGAAACCCGTTTGGATCAGAACGCTGTTGCCTTCGATCCAGGTTTGGTGGCATCGATGGAACGGGCGGTGGAGGCTGGAGGTTGGCCGGTCCACCGTATGGTGAGCGGCGCGGGGCACGACGCGATGGTGCTGGCAGCGAAAGTGCCGGTGGCGATGCTGTTCGTTCGCAGCCCGGGCGGAATCAGCCATCATCCGGACGAATCGGTTCATCCAGCGGATGTGGAAGCGGCGCTCGAGACAGGGTTACGGTTCCTGGAGGATCTGGATGCTTCCAGGACCTTGCAGACAGTTTGAGAAGGAGAACATGAATCACTTGGGGCAGACGCGCAGTTCATACCAGGCAGACCACGCTCTGCTCACGCCAGAGACCTTCGTCCGCGCGGCTCTGCCGGGAATGGAAAAAGCAACCGCGATTGTGCACGCGGCGCCGGCCATGGGCGCGAAGTTTACAGAGTATACGGCCGAGTTCGAGAGTGGAGGTGCACTCGGGAGCGCAATGTCGCAGCGCTTCGTCTTTGTTCTCGAGGGCAAGATTCTGGTTGAGGAATCGAGGAAAGAGTCTTCGCTCGGCAGACACGCTTATGCGTATTTTCCAGCGGGTAGCGAGCATCGAGTTTCCGCCGCTGGGCCAAGCCGGGCCGTGGTGATCGAGAAGATGTACCAGCCGATGGTAGGCGCGCGGCCACCGCAATATCTGGTCGGCAACGAGCAAGCTGTCTCGGCTGAACCGCTGATGGGAGATGAGGCTCTTCAGGTGCGAGCCTTA
>JBGPSX010000505.1:0-2904 GCA_041490325.1 Bryobacteraceae bacterium
CGTGGAAGCGAACGTAGCGGAGTCCCGTCGCCGCCTTCACCGCGCGCAGATCTTTGCGATAGCTTTCACGCAGAGATAAGATTGCGCGTCCCGATCCGAAGATCTGTTCCCAAAAATGCGGGAAGTTTCGCGTCGGCGCACCGGCGTGAATCGCGATATTGATCGGCGCGGGAGCGGTGGAAGGTTGGCTCCACAGCAGCGTGACCACGGCGCTGCCGCACAGAACCACGCAGGCCGAAGCTACTTTACGTATTTTGGTGTTCCGCTCGACCATGGATCGTAGCTTTGAGTGAAGGCGATCCTTTCAGACACGGAAGGATGCGTATACAGCCAGAACTCGATGAACGGATTCGGATCCGGCTCGTCCAGGCCCTCCTCTCCAAGGACCTGAAACGCATGCGATGCAACGGCCTTGGAATCTGGCACGAGGCCATGCACAACCTCCAGTCCGTAGACGTCAGCATCGTGCTCTTGCGCTCGGCTGTAACCGTTAACAATCGGCTCAGTCACGAAACTAAATACCGCAACAATAAACAAAAGAGCCGGCAGAGATGCCCAGTCCGACACCGCGCGAATCCGCCACCGTTCGCCCCAACGGCGCAGCATCCAATGCAGCCCATGGTAACCGAGGTGCAGCAAAATCAGCAGCAGCAGCGCGAGGAACAGCACGGTATTGCGGACATGGTTCAGCACGTAATGACCCATTTCGTGACCGAAGACCGTCAGGATTTCGGGCGTGGTCATCTTCTGTATCGTGGTGTCCCAGACCACGACGCGCTTCGACGCGCCAATCCCCGTGACATACGCATTCAGAGATTTGTATTTCTCGCTGGCCTCCATCTCGAACATTCGCTCAGGCGGGATCGCGATGCCGCCGCGCGCCGCCACCTTCTCCAATTCGTCGACCAGCGTGTGGTGCTTGGCGGACAGCGGCTCGAACTTGAAGAAGAGCGGTTCGATCAAGAAGGGCACGATAAACAACAACGTGACAATGATCGGCAACGTCGCCAGCCAGAAGTAAAACCACCAGCGGCGCGGACTGATCCGGATCATGCCGTACAGAATGAATGCCAGAATGATCGCAAGCACCCATCCCAACAGTTCGCCCTTGGTCCAATCCCAGAACCAGGACGGCCAGCTCTGCACGGATTGGTCGTAGATTAGTTCGAGATGCTGGCCGTAGAGCCCGAACGGTAGCGTAAGGATGTCGTTGGTCAGCGCAAGGAGCGGAACGAAGATCAACGCTTGCACGAACTGGTTTTTGGAAACGGATTCGGCCCAATCGCGAAATTTCGCCGAGACGCCGAATACGAGGATCGCTCCCAGCACGGCTATGCCAGCAATTTCACCGGTGAAGTGCAGCCAGCTCCGCGCTCTTGAGTAGTCGATGGCCTTTTGCAGCTTGTCGGGCGGTAGCGAATATTCTTTCTTGGGTTGCTCGGTCGAAGCCGCGGGCGGCTGAGCCGGCGCCCAGAGCGCACACCCAAGCAGCACGGCAGCGGCCCGGAACCGGATCATCACTTCGCCGCAACCGCTTCCACTTTAATCATCGACTCTCCGGAACCGCAGATACAACCGCTAGCCGAGCCGTGACCAAAGGGAGCGGTGGTTCTGAATTTTTCATCACCCTCTTTAGCAAGCAACCCGCCTCTTTCGCAACTCATCCACCGAGACCGCCAGAATAATCACCGCCCCGATGATCACCTGCTGCCAGTAAGGATTCGTACCCAACAGATCGCTTCCGTTCGCGAGCAACCCCATGATGAACGCGCCCACCAATGTCCCCAGCACGCTACCCTCGCCGCCGCGCAGACTCCCGCCGCCGATCACCACCGCGGCAATCGCCGTCAGCTCATAGCCCTGTCCGCCAGTCGGTTGCCCGGTCATCAACCTCGAAGCCTCAATCATTCCCGAAAGCCCAGTCAGTAATCCCGCGATCGCATACACCGCCATGATGTGAAACCGCACCGGCACGCCGGCATAATAGGCGGCGTCCGGATTGCTGCCGATCGAAAAAGCATAACGGCCCAGTCGCGTGTGTTCCAGAATGATGTGGATCACCGCCGCGCACAGCAGCAGGATCCACAGCACAAATGGAACTCCCAGCACCGTTCCCTCGCCCAGAAAAGAATAGGACGGCGGGATCTGGTGTACCGGCAATCCCTTCGAAATGATGAGCGCGATGCCGCGATAAATTCCCATGGTGCCCAACGTGACGATAAACGGGCTGATGCGCAGCGTAGTCGTCATCAGCCCATTGGCGAACCCGCACAATGTTCCGAAGATCAGTCCCGTCACAATCCCGACGGCGATTCCGTGCTTTTCCATCATCATCGTCCCCAGCAATCCTGCCAGCGCGAGAATCGAGCCGACCGACAAATCGATTCCGCCTGAGATTATGATCACCGTCATGCCCAGAGCCATGATGTTGATCACGGCCGTTTGCCGCACCACGCTCGACAAATTTGTGGACGTCAGAAAATTGGGCGAGGCGATCGAAAGAATAATGAACAGTGCGATCAGTGTAAAGAACGGCAATAGCCGTTGGATCATTGCGCTTGCTCCTCGGTTGTGGCTGCGCTGACCTCGAACGCGGCATAGCGCATGATCTGTTCTTGCGTGGTCTTGCCCGGCAATTCGCCGCTGATTCTACCCTGCCGCATCACCAAAATTCGATCGGCCACCTGCAACAGCTCCGACATTTCAGAGCTGACCATCAGAATGGCCGCGCCGCGCTGCGCCAGTTCGTCCATCACCTGGAAGACTTCCACCTTCGCGCCCACGTCGATTCCGCGCGTCGGCTCATCGAAGAGAAAAATGCGCGCATGCCGGACCAGCCACTTTGCGATCGCCACTTTTTGCTGATTTCCGCCGCTCAATCGTCCAGCCAGTTGCTTGCCCGAC
>JBGPSX010000506.1:0-2886 GCA_041490325.1 Bryobacteraceae bacterium
CATCTCGGCCATGCGAATCAGCGTGCCGCCGCAAGTCTGCTCGACATCGTCGGGATGCGCCGCGATCGCGAGCACATCCAGCGGTCTTTCGATCCCTTCTGAACCGGAATGAATTTCTTGGAACATCTCAGTAATTCGTTCGGGCGCGCTGTTTCGTTGACAACGATAGAATCAAACCCATGCCGGCAATGAATCCGCCGATGTGCGCGAACCATGCCACGTCGCCGCTGGATGCCTGCGAGTAGCCCACCGAACCGACTCCGCTGAAGAACTGAATCGCGAACCAGTACAGCAGCAGAAACGCGGCCGGCAGTTCGATGGTTGTGAGAAAGATGATGATGGGCACCAGCGTAACGATGCGCGCGCGCGGAAATTTCACCAGGTAGCCGCCCATCACTCCAGCGATCGCGCCACTCGCGCCGACGGTGGGCACGGGCGACGAAGGATTCACCAGAATGTGCACGAATGCCGCGGTCACGCCGCATGCCAGATAAAAAAAGAGATACTTGCCGTGTCCGAGCAAGTCTTCAATCCCCCGGCCGAAGATCCACAGGAACCACATGTTTCCCAGGATATGCAGGAAGCCGCCGTGAATAAACATGGAAGTGATCACCGAACTGATTCGCAAGTGATCCGGCACGATGCCATGCAGCATGATGAAGCGGTTCAACATCCAGTTGGGCATGCTCAGCTCGTAGAAAAAAACGAGTACGTTCACGATGATGAGCAGCAGTGTGACCACCGGTGCTCGATAGTGCGGTTCGGAGGATCGAAGGGGGATCATTTAGGGGTCTGGCTATTAGACGCGCTGCTCGAAGTCGCGTTGCGAACGCCGCTCGGCCCGCTTCATTAACGCGCGCGCTTCTTCTATGGTTGAAATGCCGCCCCGCGCGCCCAGCGCCGTACAGTTCAGGGCCGCCATGGCATTGCAAAACTCAAGAGTTTCGCGCATGGGCATACCCTGCAAAACAGCATAACAGAACGCGCCGTGAAAGACGTCGCCGGCGCCGGTTGTATCCACGCAATTGACGACGAAAGCCGGCGAGTAGATGAAGCGTCCCTCCATTCGAGCCATCGCGCCGTGAGCGCCCAGGGTCATGGCCGCGACCGGGATGTGATACTCCTCCTGGATCATTTCCAAAGCGCGGAACGGATCGCGCTCGTTGGTCCATTGCAGTGGAAATTCGGAACTCGCCACCAGATAGTCGACGTTCGGAAGCACGCGATCGAAGCCGTGATAGATGGTGTCCACGTCAACGGTAACCGGAATGTGATGCTGACGCGCGATCTCGGCGGCTCGTGCCACCGCCGGCGTGTCGTGTCCGTCGATGTGCAGCAGACGCGCGCAGGTGATTTTCTCGGGCGTGATGGTAGCGGGGTCGAGTCGAAGGCAGTCGTCGCGTCGCCACAGAACAGTTCGCTCTCCCGTGGTGCGATCGATCAGGATGTAGGCGGTTTGGTTCGCGCAATTCTTCCGAACTTGCACGTCGTCCAGGTTGATTCCCGGTCCGTGCAGACTCTCGAGCTGAATGCGCCCGCGTTCGTCATCGCCGACGCTTCCGATGTATTTGACGCGCAGTCCGAGCTTCGCGCACGTGACCATGGCGCTGGCCACCTGTCCGCCCGGGCTAATGATTTCTTGCTCGATAGCGACCTTTCCGGCATAGGCAGGGAAGCGGGGCAGCAGAACCAGGGTGTCGGTCGCGTTCAGTCCCACGCCGACTACATCGAAATTAGCCATCGCCTTTCAGGATACTGGATATCATGAATCTTTCCATGCGCAAGCCGGGCCTGTTCCTCGCCGCCGTCTCGCTGGCTCTGAGTTCGTGCTCTTCGCAACCCAAGCCGTCCGCTGTTGAACCTCCGAAGAAGGCCGAAGCGCCGAAGCCGTCCGATGAAACGCGGCGGTTTCCTATGATCAATTTTGTGGACAGCCAGGTGGTCGGCAAAGAGCTGCTTGGCAAGCCATTCATGCCGGGCGGCACGCTCGCTCACTACAAGAAGGGCCGGATCGAGTACGACATGTTTGTCGCTAAGTTGCCGAGTGCGACCGGCGCTGCGATCCTCCTGCCGGATTGGCAGAGAGCGCTGACGAATTCGAAGTTGATTCCGTCTTTCGGCGGCTACTTCGGCCAGGACGGCGCGCGTCCGGTGTTCGTGTTTGCGAAGGATGCGTGGATCGCCGGCGTCGTGGGATTGTCCGAGAAGGAAGCCGATCCGCAGGCGCGCGCGTTGGCTGCGAAGCTCTACTGAGCCGAGCGACCTCAAGGATGCCGTTCGACCCATCTGCGCGAACCAGAGCGATGGTTGCCTTGAGCGGGGTCTTTGCATTCCTTTGGATACTGGCACGCGCTTACTTACAATCGGTGACGATCGATGAGGCCGACACGTATCTCGCGTTTATCAATCACCCGGAACCTTTTCGATGGCACTCGGCCGCCAACAACCATGTCTTAAACACACTGTTGATTCGTTTGTTCACGACGATCTTTGGCGTGCATCATCTCTCCCTGCAGCAGCCTTAATTTCTACCGGATACGATCGGGACACGAAACATTCGACGAGTTTGTAGGATCTGTAATGCCATATTCGACCGGCAACAGCATTTATGTCATCAATTCTTTTGAGGATGACTTTATACAACGGCAGCACCTTAAGGTCGTCTATCGCAGCGAATCGAGCGACCTGGTTATCGCCGTGCGGCCAGAGGTAGATGCCTCGCCGGTGATTTGCGATTTGCGGCGAACATTAGTTTCTATGTGAGATAAACCTCAAGTCCCAGCTCACGGTAAAGTAGTAGGGCGTATGATTAGCGCCACCAGCACCGCGGCGGAGATCCTGGAAGAGAAAATTACCAGCCGCACCGCGCGTGTCGGAATTGTCGGA
>JBGPSX010000507.1:0-2885 GCA_041490325.1 Bryobacteraceae bacterium
ACGACGGTTCCATCCGCTTAGAGAGGATGTAGAGCACCCAAAACCGCTCCTTGCAGTCACGGCTCAGAATGCTTATTTATGCCTCTCACCGGTAACGTCGCTTAACTGTTGCTCCGCTAACCGACCACATCTCTGAACCGATTTGCTCTGCTTACCGATTACTCCTCTAACCGACTAACCCGCTAGCCGAGCCGCGACCAAAGGAAGCGGTTTAAATCTGCAATCACGCCGCTATCCAAAGAGCATGTAGACTAATCACACAGCATGTCCCCCGAATCCCGCCGCCAATTCCTACGCTACCTAGCCTCCAGTCCCTTGCTCTCCCCTCTGGCCGCCTGGCAAAAGGAATCCGCCGCATCCTCGCTTGCGAGCCCACAGGACGCGCTCAACGTCATGGACTTCGAGGAGGCCGCGCGCCGAACGCTCCCACCCGCGCATTTCGGCTACATCGCCACCGGCGTCGATGACGACGTCACTCTCCACCGAAACCACGAAGCCTACAAAAACATTCAACTCCGCCCCCGCCGCTTGATCGACGTCCGAGAAGCGGATCAGAAAACAGACCTCTTCGGAACCGTCTGGGATTCTCCCATCTTCCTCTGCCCGGCCGGCAGTCAAAAAGGCTTCCACCCCGACGGCGAACTCGCAACCGCGCGAGCAGCTCGATCGAAGCGCGCTTTGATGATTCTCTCGACCGTCAGTTCCACCTCGGTTGAGGAGGTCGCGCGTGAGAAAGGGAGTCCGCCCTGGTATCAGCTCTATGCCACGTCGCGCTGGGAAGTCACCGAGAAGCTGGTACGCCGCGCGGAGACTGCTGGATGTCCCGTTCTGGTCTGGACCATCGATCTGCTGATCGGGCGCAACACCGAAACACAGGCGCGTTTCCGTCGCTTGGACGATCGTCAATGCTCGGCTTGCCATGGCCAGGCCCCGCCCGGCTCGCTGCGCCGCAAGCCGATGTTCGCAGGCATCGACGTAGCCGGCGTAACGCTTGGATCGCCCGCCATCACTTGGGATTATGTCGATCGACTGAAGAAACTCACGCGCATGAAGCTCGTGCTCAAGGGCATCGAGACGCGCGAGGATGCTCAAATGTGCTGCGAGCGCGGCGTGGATGGAATCATCGTCTCCAATCACGGCGGCCGCGCCGAAGAGAGCGGACGAGCCACCATCGAGTGTCTACCCGAGATCGTCGAGGCCGTGCGCGGCCGCGTTCCCGTTTTGGTCGACGGCGGAATTCGTCGCGGCTCGGATGTCTTCAAAGCGTTGGCGCTCGGCGCGCGAGCCGTCGGAATCGGCCGTCCCTACCTGTGGGGACTGGCTGCATTCGGTCAACCGGGCGTCGAGCGCGTTCTCGATTTGTTGCGCGCCGAATTCACGTTGGTAATGAAGCAGTGCGGAGCGCGATCGCTGGCCGAAATCACTCGTGCTTCCGTAATCGCGAATTGATTTACTAGATGCCGGCCAGGCCGAAGGCTGTTTCCATCGTCGCTGCATTCCTGTTTCTCGCCACAGCGATCGCCATAGTGGTCGGCATTTCAATTCTCTTTCCGAACAAGCTCCTCGATCCGTTGTGGGAGCTGAATAAACAGGGAGCCGCCCTGTTTCGCCGGATCGGCCCGCTTTCCGGTCTCTTTTTGCTTGTTCTCAGCGGCGGAACGTTTTCAGCAGCGATCGGGTTGCTGCGACGCCGGAAATGGGCGTGGTGGTTCGCTGTTGTTCTGTTCGTGGTCGACGGTTGCGGAGACGTGATCAGTTTTTTTGCGACGCGAGAGCTGCTTCGAAGCGCAACTGGCGTGGTGATCACGTCCGCGTTTCTCTACGCCATAACGCGACCCGCGGTGCGGCGATATTTCTACTCGCCGCCCGAGTTGGCCCAAGGCGGAACCACGCCGCTCATCCGCGCGTAGCCGATCAACTGGCCCATGTGTTCGTTGGCGTGCACGATAATTCGGAGATACATTCCGTCCACGGTCGCGTCCCGGCCAGCCACTTTGACCTTGCGCTGCAGATCTTGCGGAGTAACCGCGGCGTGCGCCGTCTTCACCGCGTCCAGCGAGCGCTTCAGCCAACTGATCACGTCCTCTTTGGCAGTGACGGTTTTCTCCATGTCGTTAGACTTGAGATCGGCCGGCATCTTCGGGCCGGTGACGCTCAACAGGAAGAAATTCGCCAACGCGAGATGCATGTAGACCTCGCTAGTGGATCGCACTCCAGGCGCCGGCCGCCACGCGAATTTCTCCGCCGGCGTAGCCTCGGCGAGAGCGATCAATTGCCGCGAGACGTGACCCCACTCTCCGTCATAGCCTTGCCACAAGCCTTCTGGCTGCGCCTGTAAAGTCGCCACGCAGAATAGAATAGCAAGCAAGAATGTTTTCATGCGGCCCCCCGACGAATAGCCTAACACCGCGACCGTGGCGCACGCACTCATGCGACGCACTCATGCGTGCCGCGTTCACACTCCTGTGAACGCCAGCCAGGTTTCCGAAAATCACATCATCGCGGCCGGCGGCGCCGGTTCGTCGGGATGACCCGCATTGGCCAGCGGAAGCCGAACCAACAACACGCCCAGCAACACAATCACCACGAACCCAAACAAATAAGACGGATCGGCAAAAATCGTCGGCAACGGCCATTCCTTGAAACGAAACGTCGCGATCACCAGTCCGGTCAGCGCCTCGCCCGCAATCAGCCCCGATGCCGTCAGAATCCCCACGTTTTCGATGCGCGCCGCTTGTGCGGCATTCACGCCGCGCTTCGTGCGCAACGAATCGGTCAGCCAGCGCAACATGCCGCCCACAAAAATTGCGCAGGTTGTATTGACCGGCAGATACATTCCAACGGCCACCAGCATCGGGCTGCGTACTTTGACCATGACCAGCACG
>JBGPSX010000508.1:0-2874 GCA_041490325.1 Bryobacteraceae bacterium
ATTCTACACGATCCCGGGGCCCGGCGAACCGGGGCACAACACCTGGCAGACGGACGCGTGGAAAACAGGCGGCGGAAGCACCTGGGTCACCGGCGCGTACGATCCCGAATTGAATCTCGTGTATTGGGGCATCGGCAATCCTGGCCCGGATTGGAACGGCGATCCGCGTCCGGGCGACAACCTTTACACTTGCTCGCTGGTCGCCCTCGACGGCAACACCGGCGCGTTGAAGTGGCATTTTCAGTTCACGCCGCATGACACCCACGATTGGGACGCGACGCATGTCCCGGTGCTGTTCGAAGCTGAGGTGCGCGGCAAGAAACGCAAACTCATCGCCAATGCGAATCGTAATGCCTTCTACTATGTTCTCGATCGCGAGAGCGGCGAGTTCATCGCCGGCCATCCGTATTCGAAGCAGACCTGGGCTAAGGGCCTGGATGACAGCGGAAGGCCGATCGTCGTTCCCGACACCGAGCCCAGCGAAAAAGGAACGCTAGTCTGGCCCAACTTGAACGGCGCCACGGTCTGGTTCAGTCCATCCTACAGCCCGAATACCGGACTGTTTTACGTTGCAGTCCGCGAGACCGGCGCGACTTACTTCAAGCGCGAGGCGGATTACAAACCCGGTACATTCTTCGCCGGCGGAGGCCAGCAGGAATTATCCGATGACGACAATTGGGGCGCGATACGTGCGCTCGAGTCGACAACAGGAAAAATGGTTTGGGAATTTCGGCTGCATTCGCCGCCTTGGGCCGGTGTGCTTTCCACGGCGGGCGGATTGGTCTTCAGCGGTTCGAACGAAGGCAACTTCTACGCGCTGGACGCGAAAACGGGCAAGCCGTTATGGGATTTTCAAACCGGCGGAGCGATCGGCTCGAACCCGATCTCGTTTTCGTTGGACGGCCAGCAGCGCATTGTAGTCAGCGCCGACCGGGTGCTGTACGTCTTTGGGCTATAGGATGCTGAAACGTCTTTAAACCGCTTCCTTTGGTCGCGGCTCAGTGTGAGCATCTACAGTTGATGGCCGATTTTCGCCACTTGACCGATTTCGCCGCTTGACCAATTCTGCCGCCTACCGATTCTGCTGATTAACGATCAGCACCCCTAGCCGAGCCGTGACCAAAGGGAGCGGTCATTTGATAATTCTTCAACTCAATAAAGAAGGGCCGCGACTCTTTTGGCCGCGGTCCCTTCCTCGCAGGTTCGGTCTTACGAACTTGGTTCAAACTGGGCCGAAAAACTAATTCGATCCGGCCTCATGCTCCACAACAGGCAGCGCCATCGACAACGCCATCACCGCCCAGCTTGTGCCGGACGCGGAGATCCACTGATCCTTGCCATGCGGAAATCCGCTTTCTTTGTAGGGCTGCAGCGGGAAGGTCCGCGAGCGCACCAGCCACGAGCCGTCGGCGTACTGCGTTCTCAGCAAAAAATCGACGCCGCGTTGATACACTTCACTCGATGCCTCCACTTGTCCAGACAGGCTCAGAGCTACCAGCGCCTGACCGGTCGCATACGAATCGGTTTCGATGGTGTCGACCTGAGCCCAGCCGCCGTCCGGCCTCTGCTTCGCGATCAGGTCCTGCGCCGCTTCATGCAGATTCCTGGTCGAGGCATTCGACCACGCCAAACCCAGTAAACGCATGGCGCGATCTTCGTTGGTCTTGGGCGTAGCGAGCCTCAACCATGTCCTGGCTCGCGCGATCCGCTCCGCCGGATCGGTTCCGTAGAGTTGCAGCGCCCGCAGACTCAACGCGGTTGCCGTGAACTTGCTGGCTTCCATGGGCGGCCTCATGGCGATCGTCGGGAAGCTGCCGTCCTCAAGTTGCCATTGAGTGATCAACTGCGTCATCGCGTCCGTATTCGCATCGCGCTGATAGTTCTCCGCCGCGAGGCCCAGCAGTATGTAGCTAACACTGATGCCGGGATCCGGCAGTCTCTCCTTAGAGCGCAGGATCTCCTCGCGCATCGGCCGCACCATCGCGATTACCGACAGTACCTGCTTGCGGGCAGCTTCTTCATCGATCGCGAGACCGCGCGCCCGGCTGGAGGCGAAGGCCATCTGCGGAAGCGATTGATTATGACAGGACGTGCATCCCGACACCTTGACGAACTGCGCTCCGCTCGTCTGCAAGAGTGAAATCGCCTTTTCGGCGGATTCGCGAATGGAAGCCGTTTCCGAAGCCCCGGCCTTTTTCAAGGCAGCCACTACCGCCGTGGATCCGCGCCGGCGAGCCCAGACCAAGGCCGTTTCTCCAGCCTTGTTGGACGCGTTCGGATCGACACCGAGCTTCAGCAGTTCATCCACTACAGGAGTCTCGCCAGCTTCGTTGAATGCTGCCCACATGAGCGTGGTCGCGCCCGAGGCATCGCGAACGTTGACGTCGGCGCCCTTGGCCACCATGATGCGCAGTAGCTCGAGGTTCTGCTGCATGGTTGGAAAGAAAATGGGCTTAAAGCCGAAAAAGTCTTTCTCATTCGGATTCGCGCCCTCGGCCAGTAAGCGTTTCGCCGTGGCTGTATCGTTGTACATCACCGCTCCGATCAGCGGCGTAGACGGCGTGAAGTCAGGAATCTGGGCGTTCACGGACCAAGTCAGTCCGCATACCAATACCATATTTCGAAAAATCTTCATGGACTCTCCTTGGCTGCCGGCTTTCGACAGCTCCCGGAACGTTCCGGTTGGAATCGTCCCATTGACTCACGCGAAAATCGACGGCCAATTAGATCATGAACGCAAAGATTTTTCGGAGGTAATCCGTAAGTGATTCTTGTGGCGCGAGTTAGATTTGCGACGCCTTGCTGGCCGACACTTGCGTCATGGGCGGCATCAACGCCAGGACGTTCGGATCGTCGTTGGCCCGCTGCATCTTG
>JBGPSX010000509.1:0-2851 GCA_041490325.1 Bryobacteraceae bacterium
CCTGAATCACCAGAACGCCTTGGCTAACTTCACGCCTGCTAACGGCGGGAGCTTCATAACGGCGCAGGACGGCGATTTGTACCAGCGGGCCCTGGTTCATCCCGACCGGAATGACTTTGCTCCACGCGTCGGTCTGAGCTACCATCCCTGGGATCGCGTAGTACTGCGCGGCGGCTATGGCATGTTCTACCAGCACACTATTCGCATCGGCTCCGAGAGCGTCTTGGCTTTGAATCCTCCATTCGTCATCGATGGAAGCCTGACGCAGACGCTGGGAAGCACGGCGCCCGTTTTCCTCTTGCGAAACGGATTTCCGGCGAATCAATTCTCGGCGGATCTAACCAAGATTCAAATCCGCGCCCAAGACCCCAACCAGCGAACCGGTTATGTCCACCAGGTTAGTTTCGGGCCAGAGCTCCAACTTACTAAGTCGATGGTACTGGACGTTACGTATGTCGGTAACTTCGGTCATAAGATGAATCGTTTGCGGAACGCCAATCAGGGACTGGTGACGGGCTTCGATTCGACCGGCAAACCCATTGTCGTATTTCCTTTCGCGAACACCAACAACAACCCGGTTGGCCAGCATGCCTACGTCGAATTAGCGACCAACGACGGCAACACAAATTACAACGGCCTGCTGGTATCGCTGCGCCAGAGATTCAACCACGGCGTCACGTTTGGCCTGAATTACACCTGGAGTCACAATTTCGCCGACTTCGTTGACAATTTGACCGGCGGCTCCACGCCTGCGAACGCGTACAATTACAGCCTCGAGCGCAGCAATTCTCCGTTCGACGTTACGCATCGATTCGTAGGCTACGGCACTTGGGCGCTGCCGATCGGCAAGGGCGGTATGGTGCTGAACAGCGATAACCTAGCGAGCCGGCTGATCGGCGGATGGCAGCTCAATACGATCGTGACTTTGGAGACTGGAACGCCCTTCACGGTCACGGCGGCTGATCAGAGCCAGACTGGACCGAGCCACGCCAATCGCGCGAGCTGCATCGGCGATCCATTTGCCGGCGCAACTTCGGATCGCAGCAAGTTCGTCGGGACGGGCGCGCCTGTACCCTTTATCAATCCGGCGGCCTTCGCGCTTCCAGTTGCGGGAACGTTCGGCACTTGCGCGCCGCGTTCGTTCCATGGCCCTGGCCTCGAGAACGTCGACTTCAGCGTGTTCAAGAACTTCGTCATTACCGAACGGGCACGCGTCGAGTTTCGGAGTGAGTTCTTCAACTTGTTCAATCACGCCAATTTCCAGAACCCGACTGCATCGTTCAACCCCGCGAGTCTCGGATCTTTCGGAAGATCGTTCAGCACGATTACCGATCCGCGTGAGATTCAATTCGCGCTCAAGTTATATTTTTAAGTGGCGGGGACCGCTCCTTTTAGTCGCGGCTCGGTAAGCGGCAGTAACTTGTAGCCGAGCCGTGACCAAAGGGAGCGGTCATTGGATCAAATGAAAAAAATATTTCGAATGTCAGCAGTGTGTTCCGGCGTGGTGATTCTGGCGTCCGTTTCTGCCATCGCCCAAGCCCCCTATACGTCCTCCATTACGCCGTCGGAAGTGGCGATCGACCTGCCTGTGAACAGCGGTTCGGCTGCGGTCTGGCAAAGCCTCAAAAAACTCCATACGCGCGCCAGCCTGATCATGATTACCGCGCATCCGGACGACGAAGACGGCGGCATGCTGACCTTTGAATCGCGTGGCCAGGGCGCGCGCGTGGCGTTGCTGACGCTCAATCGCGGTGAGGGCGGGGCCAACGTCATGTCGTCCGACTACTTCGACGGCCTGGGACTGGTGCGCACGGAAGAACTGCTCGCGGCCGACCGCCACTATGGCGTCGATCAATACTGGACGCGGGTAATCGACTACGGCTTCTCGAAAACGATCGACGAGTCGCTTTCAAAGTGGACGCGCGATCGCGTTCTATACGACGTGGTGCGTGTGGTTCGAATGGTGCGGCCGCTGGTAATCACTTCGGTTTTCGTGGGCGGGCCGTCGGACGGCCACGGCAATCATCAAACGGCCGGGTTGATGGCGAAGGAAGTGTATCGTCTGGCGGGCGATGCGACGGTTTTCCCCGAACAAATTCGGGCCGGGTTGCGGCCTTGGACTCCTTTGAAGGATTATGCACGGGCGCCTTTTTCGCGCCGTGGCGGAACCAGCCCGCTGGCGGTGAACATAGAAATTCCCGAGGGTGGCTACGACCCAGCGTTCGGTCTTTCGTACGTTCAGGTTTCGCGCGAAGGACTGGGCCACCAGAAGTCGCAGAATGGCGGCACCGGTGTTCCCGCCGCCGGACCGGTGATGAGTGCCTACCATCGCTTCGAATCTCGCGTACCAGCCGAAGATAAAGAGAAATCATTCTTTGACGGCATCGACACTTCGCTCATGGGCATCGCGACTCTCGCCAAGGGCGATACTGGATTCCTGGTTGACGGCCTCAAGCAAATCAACGCGGACGTTGAGAAAGCGCTGGAACAGTTCTCAGCCGCGCAGCCGGAAAAGGTTGCGCCATTGCTCGCGAGCGGCTTGAAGGCCACCATCGCGCTACTCGATCGCGTCGCTCACAGCAGTCTTTCCGGCGACGCCAAGTACGACATCTCGCATGAGCTGAACATTAAGCGCGCGCAGTTTAACAATGCGCTGGCGGGAGCGCTTGGAATATCGATTCGCGCCACGGTGGCGCCGGCTACCGAGCCAGATCCGAGATTTGCGATGTTCATGGGCGACCCAGACACGTTTCGGGCCGCGATTCCCGGCCAGACATTCGGTGTGAAGGTGCAAGTAGTTAACCAGAGCAGTGTGCCAGTGTCCGTCAGCAACGTTTCCTTGAAGCCAACG
>JBGPSX010000510.1:0-2812 GCA_041490325.1 Bryobacteraceae bacterium
CAGGAATAGAATGACATACTCAAGTCGGTCTGTCAATACACATATCGATTGACCGACCTATTTTAGGAGATGGACACCCGCCGATGCGCGTAGCGGTCTAAAACAATCTACCTCGGAAATGTAGAAACTCCAGGCGCCGGCTGAAGCCGGCGGCAGGCTGAAGCCTACGCTACTACGATGTTTACGAGTTTGTCGGGGACTACTATAACCTTCAGGATTTTCTTGCCGTCCAATAAAGGTTGGATTTTTGCATCGTTCAGGGCGCGTTCTTCCAGGACGTCGCGGTGGCTCCCGAAGGCTACGAAGATTCGTCCGCGTAGTTTGCCGTTGATCTGGATCACGACCTCGGCTTCGTCTTCCTTGGCTAACGCGGGATCGTAGGCCGGCCAAGGCTGGCGAAAAACTGGACCTGTGCGGCCTAGGTCTTCCCACATTTCTTCCACTACATAGGGGGCGAATGGTTCCAACATTAGAACCAATTTCTCTAAGACTTCCGCGGTGGCTGGGCCTGAAAGTTCTTTTTCCAGATCCGTGAGGACGTTCATGAGTTCCATGATGGCCGCGATGGACGTGTTGAAATGCCAGCGGCTTTCAAAATCCTCCGTCACGCGCTGCAAGGTCTGATGCAGCTTTCGCAGGGCTTTGCGATCCGCGCCAGTGGCCTCGCCGGGTTCGCGCGACTTCTCAACGTTACGCGTCACGAACCGATACACACGGCCGAGAAACCGATAGGAGCCCTCGGCGCCGGCATCGGTCCAATCCATTTCCTTTTCCGGTGGAGCGGCGAACAATTCGAACAAGCGGCCGGTATCGGCGCCGAAGCGCTCGATCATTTCATCCGCGCTCACAACGTTGCCCTTCGATTTCGACATTTTCGCGCCGTCTTTGATCACCATGCCCTGGGTGAAGAGGCGCTTGGTGGGCTCGCTATTGCTGACTAGTCCGATATCGCGCATCATCTTGGTCCAGAAGCGCGAGTAGATCAAGTGCAGAATGGCGTGCTCGACCCCGCCGATGTACTGGTCGATGGGAAACCAGTAAGCGATTTTCTTCGAATCGAACGGCGCGCTCGCGTTGTGCGGATCGCAGTAGCGATAGAAGTACCAGGACGAATCGATGAAGGTGTCCATGGTGTCGCTCTCGCGCCGCCCGGCTTCGCCACAGTTCGGGCACTTCACGTTCATAAACTCCGGAACGTTTTCGAGCGGCGACCGGCCTTTGCCTTCGATCGGAATCCCCAACGGCAAAACCACCGGCAAATCTTTCTCCAGCACCGGAACGATCCCGCATTTCGGGCAATAGATGACCGGGATCGGCGTACCCCAATAGCGTTGGCGCGAAATTCCCCAGTCCTTGATCCGAAAAGTAATCGCGCCCTTGCCGAAGCCTTCGGTCTCGGCTTTGGCCGTCATGACCCGCCGCGCTTCCTCGCTCGGGAGCCCTGAATACGGGCCGGAATTTTCCACGATGCCGTCGTCCCCAAACGCTTCCTGCATCGTGGCGACGTCGGCCAATGCGCCGTCTTGCGGCCGGATCACCGGACGAATCGCAATCCCGTATTGCTTGCAGAACTCAAAATCGCGCTGGTCGTGCGCGGGGACAGCCATGATCGCGCCGGTCCCATAACCCATGAGCACGAAGTTGCCGATCCAGATCGGAGCCTTCTCGCCGCTGTAAGGATTCACCGCGTACTTGCCGGTGAAAATTCCTTCCTTCTCGATGTCGCCCGGGCCTTTGGATGCGCGCGAATCGATCATGCGTTTCACTTGCGCTTTCGCGTCGCTGCTCAATAACTCTGAAACCAGCGGATGCTCGGGCGCGAGAATCACGCACGTCGCGCCGAAAATCGTATCCACGCGCGTGGTGAAGACGCGAATCGGTGCGCCGCTTCCTTCTAAATGAAAATCGATCTCGGCGCCCTCAGAGCGGCCGATCCAATTGCGCTGCATCAGTAGGACGCGCTCCGGCCAGCCCTCTTCGATGTCGGGCATGGCATCCAGCAGTTCGTCGGCGTACTGGGTGATGCGCAGGAACCACTGCTCGATGGCGCGCTGCTCCACCTGCGTTCCTTCGTGACGCCAGCAGCAACCGTCCACCACTTGTTCATTCGCGAGCACGGTACCACACTCGGCGCACCAGTTCACCAGCGCCTTCTTGCGATACGCCAGGCCGCGCTCCAGCATCTTCAGGAAAAACCACTGATTCCAGCGGTAATACTTGGGATCGCAGGTGGCGACCTCGGCCGACCAGTCGTAACTGAAGCCCATGCGCCGGTGCTGCCGCTTCATGTTCTCGATGTTCGACATGGTCCATTCGTAGGGATCGCGCTTGTTCGCGATGGCAGCGTTTTCGGCCGGCAGACCGAAAGCGTCCCAGCCCATCGGATGCAGCACGTTGAATCCGCGCATGCGTTTGTAGCGAGCCAGAGCGTCGCCGATGGTGTAGTTGCGGATGTGGCCGATGTGCAGCGTGCCGCTCGGATAGGGCAGCATCTCGAGCACGTAGAACTTCGGCTTATCGGAATTCTGCTCGGCCTGAAAAAGCGTCCCGTCCTTCCAGCGCTCCTGCCACTTCAGTTCGATTTGTTGGTGCTCGTACGGCTTTTCCGGCATAGTCTTTTCAGCGTTTCGATATTCCTCAACTCATCGCCTTCTTCGTCATTCGGTGTTTCGAGAATGAAGGCTTTGCTGCGAAGTTTCGGGTGGTTGAGAAGGCGGCGAAACCCTTCCTCTCCAATATAGCCGTGTCCGATATGTTCGTGCCGGTCGACGTGCGATCCGAGCGGCGCCTTCGAATCATTGCTGTGGATCAC
>JBGPSX010000511.1:0-2811 GCA_041490325.1 Bryobacteraceae bacterium
AGTCCCGGCCCTTATCGCCCGCCTGCGAATCCCAACGGCGCAAAAGGTAGCTGATCGCATGGCGCGATTCTTCATCGACCGTCCGGTGTTCGCGATGGTAATTGCCATCGTGATTATCATTCTGGGCATTGTCGCGATTCCCACTCTGCCGATCGCGACCTATCCGGAAGTGGTGCCTCCGGTGGTGCAAATCACAGCCAGCTATCTCGGGGGCAATGCGATCGATCTCGAGAAGACTGTTGCGCAACCGATCGAAGAGCAGCTTGCGGGCTTGGACGGCATGCTCTATTTTCTGTCGAGCAGCGCCAACAGTGGAACCATCACCATCAACGTGACCTTCCAGTTGGGCACGAATCCCGATACGGCGACGGTTCAAACGCAAAACAAGGTCAACCTGGCGTTGCCGCGCCTGCCTCCGGAAGTGCAACGGCAGGGCGTCACGGTGAAGAAGGTGTCCACCGCGTTTCTGATCGTGGTGGGTTTGATCTCACCCGACAGCCGTTACGACACGCTGTTCCTCAACAACTACGCGCAGATCAATCTGGTGAACCAGCTCGGGAGCATTCCGGGCGTCGGCGATACGCGGCTCAGCTCGCAGCAAACCTATTCGATGCGGGTGTGGGTGGATCCCGACAAGATGTCAAAACTCGGTCTCACCGCTACCGACATCAGTTCCGCGATCAACGCGCAGAACCGGCAAAATCCGGCCGGGTCGCTCGGACAATCGCCCGCGCCACTCGGCACGGAATTCCAGTATCCGATCTCGGCCCCTGGACGATTGCTGGATGCCGAACAGTTCGGCGACATCGTTGTGCGTGCTCAACCGGACGCTTCGCTGGTTCATCTTCGCGATATCGGCAAGGTGGAACTCGGCGCCATAACGTACACCGGCTTCAGCCGTCTCAAGGGCCAGAATTCGGCCAACGTTATCGTGTTTCTGTCGCCGGGAGCGAATGCCGTAGAGACAGCCGATCGAGTGAGAGCGTTCTTGGCGCGCGCCAAGCAGAGTTTTCCCTCTGGCATGGACTATGTGTTCCCATATGACGCCACCAGCTTTGTTCGCGCGGCGATTCGCGACGTGCTGCTGACGTTGTTGTCCGCCATCGGCCTGGTCATCCTGGTGGTTTTTGTGTTTCTGCAGAACTGGCGCGCCACTTTGATACCGCTGCTCACCGTCCCGGTTGCGATCGTAGGAACTCTGGCTCTCTTTCCGCTGCTCGGCTTCTCCATCAACATCACCAGCATGTTTGGCCTGGTACTCGCCATCGGTATTGTCGTGGACGATGCCATCGTGGTGGTGGAGGCGGTCCAGCGCCACATCGATGAAGGTATGGCGCCGCGCCAGGCGACCATCCTGGCGATGGAACAGGTCTCGGCGCCGGTGATCGCGATTGCGTTCATTTTGGCCGCCGTATTCATACCGGTCGCGTTCCTGGGCGGCGTCAGCGGGCAGATTTACAGGCAGTTTGCGTTGACGATCGCCGCGTCGGTATTGCTGTCGGCCTTCAGCGCGCTGTCGTTGAGTCCGGCGCTCAGCGCGATCTTGCTAAAACCGCATGGGCGCTCGCGCGGGCCTTTGGCGTGGCTCTTCACCTACTTCAACCGCGGTTTTGAGTGGACCAAGCGCCGGTACATCGCCGGTGTCGGCATGATGATTCGCCGATCGGCTCTGGCGCTTCTAGCGTTGATCGCATTCTGGTTGGGTGGCGCCTGGCTGTTCAAGACTTTACCCAATGGCTTTTTGCCGGACGAGGATCAGGGCGCCATCTTCGTCTCGGTGCGATTGCCGGACGGCGCCTCGCAAGAGCGCACCGACGCCGCTGTCCGCAAGATGGAAGAACGTCTCCGCCACATAAGTGGAATCAACTCCTGGCTAGCGTTTGGCGGTATCGATTTCGCGACGCAGACGTCCAGCTCGAACGTCGCCACTCTCATCATCCAATTGCTGCCTTACGATCAACGCAAAACCAAAGATTTGCAGCTCAATGCGATCCTCGGCAGAGTGAATGCCTCGATGGCTCAAGTTCCCGAGGCATTCACATTCGCTTTTGGTCTGCCTCCCATTCTGGGGCTGAGTATCACCGGCGGATTTCAATTCATGCTGGAGGACCGCGGCGGCGGCGAATTGACGCAGTTGAGCCAGGTGGCCGACTCGCTTGTGGACGCAGCCCGCCGCAGGCCGGAGATAGGGAATATCATCAGCACTTTTCGCGGGAGCGTGCCGTCGTACAGCATCAACATGGACACAGACAAGCTGCAAACGCTTGGAATCCCGGTGGCCGATGCGTACAACGCGTTGCAGACGTTCCTGGGCGGACTGTATGTGAACGACTTCAATCGTTTCAGTCACACCTGGCAAGTGCTGATTCAAGCCGAGCCGGAATTTCGCGACCAGCCCTCGGATATCAATCGTTTCTATGTTCGCAGCGTCAACGGCAGCATGGTTCCGCTCGGTACAGTGGCATCGATAACGCCGTCGGCGGGCCCGGATGTCGTCTACCGGTACAATCGTTTCCGCGGCGTACAGATTTTGGGTGGTCCGCCACTGGGCGGCAGCTCAGGCCGGGCGATCGAGGCCATGGAAGACGTCGGCGCGAAGACGCTGCCCACCGGGTACGGATACGAGTGGACTGGAACCACGTATCAGGAAAAACTAGCGTCCGGGCATGAAGGAGTAATTTTCGGGTTTGCAACGGTGCTGGTATTCCTGTGCCTCGCCGCGCTGTACGAAAGCTGGTCGATTCCGTTTGCAGTGTTGATGTCCGTGCCCCTGGGCCTGTTTGGTGCGCTTCTGGCGGTGTATCTTCGCAA
>JBGPSX010000512.1:0-2760 GCA_041490325.1 Bryobacteraceae bacterium
AGGCCAGGGTCGCGAGCGTGTGGCGAAGCAACTGGCGTGCGGAATCGGGGGACGGTGCTGGTGCGGCGGTGTTCATATCCAACCAGCTTACGCCACCGGGCGGACCCAGATTCGCTTGGCGGCCGAGCATCCCAGGCGAATTGTTTTTCGATCCACGCGGAGCGTCAGGGTCTCGTCGTAGTTCTGTTCCAGCCAGTCGATGACGACGCCGGGGCGCAGGCGCGACTGCTCGAGGAATTCCATGAAGCGGCGATCGCGTTCGAAGACGCTGACCAGGACAACGCGGCCGGGAGAGCGGATTTCGTCTAACGTCATCCATCCGCGGCGGCGGCGATCATCGGGCGCGTCTTTGCCGACCATACTTCCGTGCGGGCAGGGCTTGCCGGTCCCGAGGACCTTGGCGAGCTTGCGTTCGAAATCGTCCGACACGGCGTGCTCGAGGCGCTCGGCTTCCTCGTGGACCTTATACCATTCCATGCCAAACATTTCGGCCAGCATTCGCTCGATGAGGTAATGGCGGAGCAGGACTCGATCTGCGATCCGGCGGCCGGAAGAGGTCAGGGCTATTTGTCCTTGCCGGTCTATGCGAATCAGTCCGTCACGTTTCAGACGCCGGACGGCGGCGGTGACGGCGGGTGGCGATAGTTCGAGCCAGCGGGCCAGGCTGGCTCCGATCACACTCTCGCCCTCGGCTTCCGCTTCGGCGATGGCCTTGAGGTAGTTCTCCTTTGAGATAGTGAGCTTCATGCCCTTGACATGGAGTTAACTATAGTGAATACTATTCCTTTCATTGGAGCTTACTCAGTGTAGCATGCCATGGTGAAATATTTCGTCTTTTTAGCCACGGCTTGCTGGGCGGCTGCCCTGCAAGGCCAGAGTGCGAGCGACTTGGAGCGTCGTATCGCGGATCTGGAAAAGAAGCTGCGTTTGATCGATCCTGCCTTCGGGCCGGAGAATCGCGCGGATGATCTGGTGCGCCGCCTGGAATCGCTGGAGAAGCGGGTGGATGAATTAGTGGGGGCCCGGCAGGCCAGCGCGCAACCTCAGCAGCCTCCGGCTCAGGACTCGGTGACGCCGGCGCCCGCACTGACGCCGGTATCGGTGACCGGAGACTATCGGGCGTCGGCGGAGGCAGAGAGCCGGCTGCCTGTGTCTGGCTACATGGATTTTCACTTCAACAAGGAGAGCGGGGATTCGTTCCGTCCCGATTTCCACCGGTTTGTTTTGCTTTTTGGTCACAGCTTTTCGAATCGGATCAAGTTCTGGAGTGAACTCGAGGTGGAGCATTCGCTGGTGGAGGGCGGCGAAGAAACCGGCGAGGTGGCGGTGGAGCAGGCCTATCTGGATTTCTTCATCAAGCCTTATTTCAATCTTCGCGCCGGGATGCTGCTGACGCCCGTTGGAATCGTCAACGAACGGCATGAGCCGCCGGCTTACAACGGAGTGGAGCGGCCGTTTGTCGAAACTTTCATCATTCCGACCACTTGGCGGGAGCTGGGTTTCGGTATCACGGGTGACCTTGGAAAAGGGTTTCGCTATCGCGCGTATCTTACTTCGGCGCTGGATGCGCGGCGCTTTGACGCCGAGGGCGGGATCACGGAAGGACGGACAGCGGGATTCGGCGCATCGTTTCGAAATCCGGCCAAGATGGCGCGGCTGGAGTACGCCGGAGTGCGGCGGCTCACGCTCGGGACGAGCATTTATTCCGGGCATACGGGATTCAATACACCAGGCCTGAATCCTCGAGTGACTTTGTTCGATGCAGATGCGCGCTACAGTTTCCGGCGGCTCGATTTTCGCGCACTGTTCGCGAATACGTGGCTAAGCTGGGCGGCGGAACTGAATCGCCGTCTGCAGCAGCGCCTGGGGAGTGATCCGAACATAGCGAGCGAAATGCGCGGGTATTACTTCGAGCCCGCGGCGCATGTGTTTCCGCGGCGATGGCGCACCGATCTGATTGCTTTCGGACGCTACGAGAAGTTCAACACGCAGGAGCGAATGCCCGAGGGGTATGTGCCGCTGGAGCAATTCAACCGGTCGGCCTGGATTACGGGGCTGACGTTCAAGCCGACTGCCGACATCGCGCTGAAGTTCGACTATGTGTTCAATCGCAGCGCGAGCGAAGTGGTGCGATCGCTCAATGGGATCAATCTGGGGTTGGGGTGGTGGTTTTGATGCGCATGTTCCTCGGATTCTTGATCGCGTACGCGGCTCTGTCGGCTCAGGATGCGTCTCAGCGCAAGCCAGACCGCGTGGTTTCGATCACGGCCGAGAGATTCACGTTCAATCCTTCGAAGGTTACGGTGCGTGAGGGCGAGTTGATCGAGTTTGTGCTCACCAGCGACGACACCGATCACGGGTTTCGCATTCCCGGCTCGGGCATCGACGTCGCGATTCCTCCGCAGGGCAAAGGCGAAGCGAGGATACGGTTCATTGCGAGCACCAAGGGCCGTTTCGTGTATGAGTGCTCGCGACCGTGCGGCGCGGGTCACAATCTGATGCGCGGCGCAATCATCGTGAAGTGAATCGGAGGCATGTTGAAACGTTATTCAGTATTGGTGGCGGGCGTGTTGGCGATTGGGCTGGCGTTCAGTCAATCGGCTGGCAACTCGATTGTGCCGGGGAGTCCGCTGGCTGGAATCACGGCGCGAGATTTCGAACTGTTCCGCCTGGGGCTGGCCGATTTCACCGACGTGGAGACCCCCGAAGACGGACTGGGACCTGCCTTCAACGGGACGAGTTGCGCAGTGTGCCACAGTG
>JBGPSX010000513.1:0-2755 GCA_041490325.1 Bryobacteraceae bacterium
CGATGTTCCGCAGCATCAGGTGGCCAGCCGGATCTTCAGCCCCGCGCCCTGTCCCGGCCTGGAGTCGAGCGTCATGTCGCCACCGAGCGTGCGCACGCGCCGCTTGATGCTCATGGGGCCCAGCCGCAGCAGCTCCAACTCATCCAGCGTGTATTTTCCGCTGAATGGAAAACCGGCGCCGTTGTCTTCAATGCTGATCTCGAGCGCGTTGTCGGACTTTGCGATACTCACCGCCACTCGTGTCGCGGCGGAATGCTTCTGGACGTTATAAAGGCCTTCGCGAACGATCTGCAACAGCTCGAGCGAAATCTCCGGCTCGGCCGGCTCCAGGAATTCGGCGCTGACAAATGTGGCCGGCACTCCGCTGTCCTTTTGGAATTGCTCCACCACACGGCGCAAAGTCGCGGTCAGGCTGCCCTCCACATCCACTGGCCGCATGCTGCGCACGAAGGACCTCAGCTCATTCACCTGTGACTTGCACAGCTCCTGCAATTGCACCAGTTCCTCGGTAGCCGCCGCCTGGTCGCGTGTGAGCAACTTGCGAATGATCTCGAGCCGCATCTGAAAGCTGATGAAACTTTGCAGCGGACCGTCGTGGAAGTCAGCCGCGATTCGCTGACGCTCCGATTCGCGTGCTTTCTCCGCATCGTAGCGATAGAGCACCGTTTGGCGCGATGCATTGGAGAGCCGTTCCTCTAGATACTCACGCTGGATCGCGAGTACGCACCCCAAAATCCCGGCCGAGATCAAGGCCGCCCGCAAGGTTTCGGCGGAGTGCAGCGTCGGTACCAGATACAGAAGCACGATGGCCGCCACGGCGACTACCACTGTTTTCCACCAGCGGTGAAGCATCACTGCCACCAGCAACACGTACGCGTAGAACACCGAGCTGATCCAATAACCATACGCGGTGCCAGTGGTGGCCGAGAGGAAGAAGAATACGAAATCCAGGATCAGCGCCAGAGTCGAATATCCCGAATCTTCCAGACTTCTCCAGAACAGCGCGACACACGCATAAATGATGTAGACCGCGAACAGGATGACCTTGTCGGTCCACTCAAAGCTGGAGGAAATGAGCTGAATGGTCAGACAGCTCATGCCGAGCAGAATACGGATGAGACTCAGCAGCCGTCGCCAGGAATTGGGAAGCATGACTTACGAGCCTATAAGCTGCACGCGCTGGGCCATCCCATTACGGCTCGAGATACAGCCGCACGCGATTGCTCTGCTGCCCTTCCGATTCAAGGTAAAGCTCCGCGGGACCGGCGTTGATAATGCGTGGGAGTTGAATTTCGATCAAATAGAACCCAATGTAGCCGGGAGCGAGGGATGCCTGCGTCACTTCAACGGGTGACCGGTCCAGGTAACCTCGAATCGAAGCCAGGACGCGCGGCGGATCGTTTAGCGGCGCGGCCAACCCGGTGGGCCAGTCCGGTTTCACGCGTCCGAGCCCGGTGGCGAGAATCTGAATCCTCGAATTCGCGTGCGCTGGTTTAGACGAATCCAACAGAACGCCGCTGGATGCATCCATGATCAGCGGCGTGCCTTCCGGATCGATGAAGATGGCCGGCGACACGTTTTGCAAAGGCAGTCCGACGGTGAACCGGCCGGCCGCTGCGTCCAGGGAGAGCGACACGGTGTTGCCCTTGGCTTCGAAGGGGACTTGAATCTGGGATGCGTTGCCGCTGGCGTCCAAAACCGGCACCACCGAATTCGCGCTGCGCGCCGAGTCAATTCGCGCACCGAGCACGCTGAACAACGCTCCGGGCGCCGCCGGACGCGAGCTATAGTCGGCCGCGCTGACGACGCGCGCGTCGCGCAAACGATGCGGTGCAATCGCAAAGTAGACGCCATAGCCATCCAGCGCGACATAGAGCTGATTGCCTCCGGCGTCGAGTCTCACATCGGCCGCGGGAGCCTGCGGCAGATTTTCGCTCAGAGGCGTCCAAGAAGTTGCGCGACCTGCCAAACTCAGATCCGTCGTCGTGAAAAACACGCCCGATTCGGTGGCCAGATAGATAGCGCCCGCCGTGCGATCGGCTGTCACGCCGTGAGCAACCGCCTTTTCGGGAAGATTGGCGGTGATGTCGTCCCAGAAGATACCGCCGTTCATGGTTCGCAGGACATAGGCGGGTCTGGACTGATTCTGAGCGTTCGAGGTACGCCCTCCCAGTGCAGCGATGGCCACCCGCGAATCACTCGAGTCAACCCAGATGGACTCGACAGGTCCCAGGTCGCCCAGCCGGAAAGGTGTTCCCCAGGACCGGCCGCTGTCGGGGGAAATCTGCAGCCGTCCGTCGGAATCCCCGGTGTAGACGTACTCTTTCGCCACCGCAACCGCTGTGATGGAACGTTTGAGCACCTGCGTGAGGCCCTGTTTGAGGGCGTACTCGCGCTGCGCGTCTGAGTCGTCCACGAGCTTCCAGGCTGTTCTTTCACCTGGCGCCCACTCGATCTCCGCCCGTCCGCCTGCCACCGACAACCTCACTCCGCGCATTCCGTTCGGAGTCCCCATCAGATGTCCGGCCGGCAAATTGGGGAGCGATTCGTTGAGCCCGGACCACGAGACGCCGCCATCCACGGATCGCCACAAGCCGTTGCTCGAAGCCACCACAACGTCATCCGGATCTCTTGGAGATGCGGCTACATCCGTGAGACCATCCCCCAGGATGGAAATGCCCTTATATTTGGTCAAATTCGACCAGGTCGCGCCGCCGTCGTCGGACCGATACGCGTGGCCGCCAACGCCATAGTA
>JBGPSX010000514.1:0-2742 GCA_041490325.1 Bryobacteraceae bacterium
CGCGCTTTCGCTCGCGGACGGGCATGAAATGTTCTTCGGGCCGACGGTCATCGCCGCGTCGGTACCCGGGCTCGCCGATGGCAAAGCGACAGTGGATTTCGACGCTTCACAGGTGATCCAGCGAGCCAGCCTCGCGCTCGCTAATGGCACGGTGTACATCGGCTTCGGCTCGCACCGTGACCTCGGCAATTGGTACGGCTGGCTGCTGGGTTACGATGCATCCGATCTGCGGCGTCTGGTCGCCAAGTTGAATGCCAATCCCAACGGCTACGGCGCTTCGATCTGGCAGTCGGGCCGGGCGCCTGCCGTGGACGCAAATGGAAACCTGTACATCGCGACGGCCAACGGTGAATACGACGGCACCGTCAATTTTGGCGAATCTTTCTTGAAGCTGTCGACTCCCGGCCTAAACATTCTCGACTGGTACACGCCGGACGATTGGTCGAACCTGAACGATCGAGACGACGATCTCGGATCTTCGGGATTAATACTTGTTCCCGGAACGAACCTGATGGTTGGCGCCGGAAAATCCGGCGAGGCGCACATCGCAGACAAAAACTCCATGGGGCATGTGTCAGCGACCCAGAAGGTGCGCGTCAGCAATGCGGCACTTTTTAGCATGGCTCTCTGGAACAGCTCAGACGGCCCGGTTCTCTATCTGCTCGAACTCTATGGTCCGCTGCGGGCATTTCGGATTGCCAACGCCAAGCTGAGCGCCGCGCCGTTTTCCGAGACGCACCAGACGGTCGATACGCGTTACGCCGGAATCGCGATCTCTTCCAACGGGACTTCCAACTCAAGCGCCATCGTTTGGCAGACTGTCGGCGACATCAACTCTTTTCAGACGCCAGGAACGATGCACGCTTTCGCGGCAACCGATCTGTCGAATGAGTTATGGAATAGCGATCAGTCCGGAGACCGCGACAAACTGGGCCGCTTCGCGAAGTTTGTGCCGCCAACGGTGGTGAATGGCCGCGTTTATGTCCCAACGTTTTCGAATCAACTGGTCACGTATGGCTTGCTGTCGGACGCTGCTCCGGGCGGTGGACCACCGCAGATTACAGCCTTGGTGAATGGCGCGAGCTTCGCGGAAGGCGCGATTGCGCCCGGCGAGATCGTGGCTGCGTTTGGAGCGAACTTGGGATCGCGCGATCTCTTCAATCTGCAGCTTGATTCGACTGGTCACGTGATGACCAGCCTGGAAGGCACGCAGGTTTTGTTCGGCGGAGTGGCGGCCCCGTTGCTCTACACGTCTGGCGGCCAGGTGGGGGCGGTCGTACCGTTCGGAGTGAAGCAGCCCGCGGTGGATGTACAGATCCAGTATCAAGGCCGGATGTCAGCCGCCGTTTCCGTTCCGGTTACTTCAGCGTCGCCGGCTTTGTTCGCGTTGGACGGCAGCGGGGGCGGGGAAGGCGCGATTCTGAACGCCGACGGAACGTTGAACAACGATGTTCCCGCCGAGCGTGGCTCCATCGTGGTGATGTATGGCACCGGCTTTGGCCAGACGATCCCTCCGGGAGAAGACGGAAGAGTGGCCGGCGATCTGCCGCTGCCCGCGCCGGTGTTGAAAACGAGCGTCACGATCGACGGGCAACCCGCGGAGGTGCTGTATGCGGGCGCAGCGCCGCTACTGGTGCAGGGCGTCATTCAATTGAATGTCCGGGTGCCGAACAACGTGTCCTCTGGACCGGTGGCTGTCGTGGTGAAAGTGGGCGACTTCACCAGCCCGTCTACGGTTCAGGTGAACGTCCGCTAGGAAAGCCGAACGCGACAATCGCGCTGCCGAGTGGTCCTGGCAAATATACTGGCGATGTGTCGAAGCTGACTTCCACTTTTCCTGAAGGTTCTGGATCCAGTTTCCACCGGACAGTCTGGAAACCTAGGCGGTCGAACTCAGCACTCCCAATCCGTTGCCCGTTGAGCCTCACCTCAACGTGGCTCCGCTTGACGCTCCCGATGTATTCCGGACCGATGTTGACGATCAACTCAAATTCGCTCGCGCCTTCCGGCCGGTGCAAACGAGCGGTGGCAAAGGGTCGTGTCCAACGATGCGGGGCGCTTTCGCCGGGAAGCCAGCCCGGTCCAAGTTGCCACAGTGGCATCCGTGAGCTCATGCGAATGTAGGCCACGTCCGGCGTCCCTGGCGTTCGCAGCACGGGTTGAAGTTGCCGGGTGGTCCGGTCCCAGTGAAGGACGGCCAACACCGGTTCCTGCAACACACTCAGATCTGCTCTCTCCGTCACGATCCTGTAGGACCCGTAGGGACGCAACCAATGGATTGCGGGACTCACTCCCCAAAAGAGCAGTGGCCCGTCCTGATAGATGAAGGAACCCAGATCGGGATGTTCCCTGATAAGCGTTGTCAGGGTGGCGATGTACTGCCGCCGGTCATCGGCTTCCCCGAGCGTCGCGCGCCTGAGCCGGCGCAGGTTGACGTAATTCCATGGAATCCAGAGCGCGAAACAAATTGCCACAATCGCCGCCGCGCGCGGCCGGCTGGCGATGGCCGCGATCGTAATCGCCAATCCGATCAGCGGAACGTACAAATACGCTCCGGACAAACGCTCGGATAGCGGCAGCATCGGCGTCAACAGCAGCGCGGCTAGGATCACGCCGAACCATGCTCTGCGGTCATTCAACAAGGCCACGATCGCGAGCAGACCTGCGACAAGAACAAGTCCGCCGCGTGGTGCGAGAAAGACACTCGAAGCATAGAACGTCAATGACTTGACGAGGTCCGCG
>JBGPSX010000515.1:0-2736 GCA_041490325.1 Bryobacteraceae bacterium
ACAGCACGCCCGGATTATCTGGTCCAAAAACGATAGACTGGGACGCAGTTATTCTGATGGGAGAAATCCCCGGAGAGGAACCTGCGAGCGCTTATGAACACGCGTGACGCAATATTTTCGGTCCTGGCGGCGTCCGCGCAGTTTGCCGATCTTGATCCAATGGTGTTGCGAACCATCGCCGACGGCTGCCGGTCGAAAACCTTTCTAGCCGACCAAATGGTTTTCATGGAGGGGGACCCGTGTCGGAACCTCTACATTCTCGAATCGGGGCGAGTGAATTTCTTTCGCGCGAATGCCGAGGGGCGGGAACAAATACTGAAAGTGTTTGAACACCAAGGCGATATGTTCTGCATCGCGTCCGCGTTCAGCACAAAAAAACACATCGTCAGTGGCAAGGCGGTTGTCGAGACACGGCTGCATCTGCTCGATATGGACGCGATGAACAGTCTCGCGCGAGAACATCCCTCCGTGGGCCTCAAGATTGTCGGTATGGCCGGCGAACAAATGACGCATCTTGTCGGGCTCGCCGACGATCTCTCGTTGAAGACCGCGGCCGAACGCTTGGCAAAATATCTCTACGAGCTGGCCGTGGCGGAAGGCGCCGGGAAAGGTGTCGAGGTACGTATCCCCCGTGATCGCCTGCGGGCGGAGGAACTCGCGTCAAAGCTGGGAATGGTGCGGGTCCATATCTCCCGGATTCTGACGAGCTTAGCCGCTGCCGGCGCTATCGAGGTGGACCGGCGCTTCATTCGCATCCGGGACCTTGCGATCCTCAAGCGATTCTTCGAAGGCAAGTAGCAACCTTTTTCGCAGTTGCATTGCCGGCATTTCGCTCCGCGCCCGCGTGTAGCGACGGCGCGTGTAACAATTGTGACAGACCCGCGTCTCCGCTGGGACTAGATCTCCAGTCGACGATAGTCGCTACAGAGATACATGTCCGTCCGCACACACGCTTAAGGATGCGAACCATGGCTACCACCAGTACCCCAGGGGAGCCGCTGCCTGCCTGCTGTGCCGTGCGGCGCAAGGTTCGATCAGTGCTCGCGGTAATCGGCATGGTTGGTGCCATGATTGCCGTCATGATAGGTGCCGCAATTTTGGGGTTCGGTATGACATGGCCGCTGCCATAGGCGAGATTTTGCTGATCCTGCGACTTCTTTACCGGTGGAAGATTCACGACAATCGAGGAGATCTTGAGTGAAACAACTATTCAACCGCGGCAGTCTGCTTGCCCCGGCCACCGCCATATTTGTTTACGTCCTGGAAACATCGTCGGCTGTGGCGCAGCAGTCACCGCCATATTACGGCCCGCATCCGTGGTGGGGCAGCGAGTGGATGTTCTTTGGTCCTCTCATGATGATCATCTGCGTTGTGGCGGTAGTCGTCCTCGCCGTGCTTCTCGTCCGTTGGTTCGGCGGATCGGGTCAAAGTATCGATCGGCAATCCGCAGGCAAGACACCACTCGATATCCTCAGGGAGCGCTTCGCACGCGGGGAGATCGAGAAGGAGGAATTCGATGAGCGGCGGCGCATCTTGGGTGCGTGAGGATCGGTGTTACGTGTCACAAAGCCGACTCAAGAGACCGACGCCGGGGCTATCAATTTGGACCGGCGCTGCATTCGCATCCGGGACCTTGCGGTCCTCAAGCGATTCTTCGAAGGCAAGTAGCAATCCTTCTCGTAGTCGCATTGCCGGCACATCGCTGCGCGCCGCGCGCCGACGGCGCGCGTAACATTTGTGACAGACCCGCGTCTCCGCTGGGGCTAGGTCTCAAGTCGACGATAGCCCTAGCAATGGCGGAGGCTGCCATGTCTTTCGAATCATTTCTTCTCGATCACGAAACGGCGATCCGATTGGGGTTCTTTTTCGGCGCATTCGTCATCATGGCACTTTGGGAATTTGTTGCCCCGCTGCGGGTGCCGGGAACCTCGAAGGTGATTCGCTGGTCTAATCATCTGGGGCTCGTCGCGATGAATATTGTTCTTGTTCGAGTGCTGTTCCCGTTGGCCGCCGTGGCGCTCGCAGTGTACGCCGGCGAGCGTGGTATCGGGCTCCTCAACGTGATTTCGGTCCCGTATCTATTGGCATTTGTCGGGTCATTCCTGGTGCTCGATCTGGCCGTGTACTTGTTCCATCTGCTGTTTCACGCCGTACCGGCGCTTTGGCGTGTGCACCGGGTCCATCATGCGGACCTCGATATCGATGTGACCACGGGGGTGCGATTTCATCCGATCCAGATGGTGTTGGCGGTCATCGTCAAGTCCATCGTCATTTTGGTGTTGGGCCCTCCAGCACTGGCGGTGTTGACGTTCGAGGCCGCGTCCCACGCCATCACGCTGTTCAATCACGGCAATGTGAAAATTGCGCCTGCGCTGGACCGCGTGCTGCGCTGGCTCGTCGTGACTCCCGACATGCACCGCGTCCATCACTCGATTCAAACGGCCGAAACCGACAGCAACTTCGGCTTTGTCCTGCCCTGGTGGGATCGCATATTCGGCACCTACCGCGCCGAACCCGCGGCCGGCCAAGTGCGAATGGTGGTCGGCATCGAGTCGTTTCGGACTGATCGCGACCAGTGGCTTGACCGCCTGGTGCTCAATCCGGCCCTCGATGAAACCGGTTCTCAGCTCACGATCGTCACGCCCGATCTTCAGCCGCGCTCAGCTAATCTGGCTTCGGCTCTCGATGGCGGTCGATCCACCACGCCCAAAGCGGAATGAGCTGCGCGGCTAGCCC
>JBGPSX010000516.1:0-2701 GCA_041490325.1 Bryobacteraceae bacterium
ATCCGCGAGCGGTCTCAAGGGCCGGATCATCCCGATGTCGCGGCTGAGTACACTGCGCTTGCCCGCCTGTTCGTCGCGCAAAAGAAACTGCAGGATTCCGAACCCTTGTACCTGCGCTCCATTCAGATCCTGGCGAAGAACTACGGCGAAATGGATCCTAAACTTTGTCCGGCACTCGACAGCCTGGCGTCGGTGTATCGCGAGCAACTCAAGCATCCGCAAGCAGAGGGTCTGCTGCGGCACTCGCTGATTGTTCGCGATAGTTCGGCTGGGCCGGTGCATCCCGAGGTGGCGCAATCGCTCGACAATCTGGCATCGCTCGACTATTCCGAGAAGCGCTTCGCGGACGCGCAGCCCCTGTACGAGCGTTCTCTGCAGATTTGGGTTCAACTGCTCGGGCCGGAACATGCTGTGGTCGCGACCAGTCTCGACAATCTGGCGGTGGTCTACGCGATGCAGAAGCGGTATGCCGACGCGGAACAACTATATCGCCAGGCGCTTGCGATTCGTGACACCGAGGACGCCGCCAGTATCCACAATCTGGCGCTGGTGCAGGTCGCCTTGCGCAGGAATCGCGATGCCGCGGCGCTCTACCGGCGCATGTTGGCAATGCCCGTGAAGGATCTTGGCTCGGCTCCAAAAGAGTATTCGGACTTGGTGCGCGATATGAAGACGACGGCTAAATAAATCAGTCAGTTACCGCCAGAATATAAGGTTTTAGCTTAGTAGACTGAAGGCGCCCCCGGTGGACGCGTTTTCCAGCGCCGGTGAATCCAAAGCCATTGCCCGGGATGCTGGCGAATCACGGTTTCAAGCACGCTGTGGATTCGTTGCGTGTCGACCGATGCGTCGCCCTTTATTTCAACTGGCGGATAGAATCTCAAGACATAGAGTTGTTCTGGTTCGGACCAAACGGCGAAACCGGGAACAACCGCGGAGCCGGTACGAGCCGCGATCTTGGCGAAAGCCGTATTGGCGCAAGCCTGCGTGCCGAAGAAGCTCACAAAGACTCCTTCTTCGAGCGAAGTGTTTTGATCGATCAGGATTCCAACCGCTTCGTTTTGCTGCAATGCGCGGAGCACGGTTCGGGCTCCGTCTTTCTTCACTATGAGGTGGTTGCCCGATCGTTGACGGTGTTCTTCCACCAAGCGGTCGATGGCTGGATTGTCGAGCGGTCGAATCATGACGTGCATCGACTCCGTCATGAGCGCGTGCGCGAAGGCGCTCAGTTCCCAGTTCCCGAAATGCGCCGTCGCCACAAGAACTCCACGTCCGGCCTTCTTGGCCTGGAGATAGTTTTCGAGGCCCTCATAACGGATCCACTTGGAGACGTTGACAGCATTGATCTGGGGAAAACGCGCGAACGTGTACAGGAGGCGCGCGATGGAAAGAAAAACTTCGTCGGCGATCTGCTTGCGTTCGTTGGCCGTCTTTTCGGGATACGCGAGTTCGAGATTGCGCATCGCGACCCGGCGCAAGCGCGGCGCCGCGAGATCCAGAAGTTTAGAGTAGAAACGAGCCAGGCTCATCGAAGAATGAGCAAGGGACCACAAAGCGAACCTGGCGATGAGGTACTGGATGAACCTTATTCTATCCACCCTCCGCCGAGCACCAGGTCGCCGTCGTAGAAAACGGCGCCCTGACCCGGCGTCACGGCGCGCTGTGGTTCGTCGAAGTGGATTTCGACTCGTTCGGGATCGCTGCTCGGGGAAATGGTTGCTTGCGCCGGGAGATGCTTGTTTCTGATCTTCACTTGAGCTCGCAGAGGGGCCGCGATGGGCGGGATCGAAATCCAGTTGATCTCCTTCGCCGTCAGTTGTGCGCGCAGCAGATGCTGATTGTGTCCCACCACGACGCGCTGCGATGCAGGCTCGGTGGCGATTACATAGAGCGGTTCGGCTGCCGCGATCTTGAGTCCACGCCGCTGGCCGACCGTGAAGCGATGCACGCCCTGGTGCTCGCCCATGACGTGACCTTCGGTGTCGACGATTTCTCCGCGCGTTTGTTCCGGCGCGATTCCTCGCTCACGGAAATAGGCATCGATGAAGGCGGCATAGTCGCCGTTCGGAACGAAGCAGATTTCCTGGCTGTCGGGCTTTTCGGCTACTGGCAGCCCCAATTCGCGCGCGAGCTCGCGGACCTCCGGCTTCGTGAATCCGCCCAGCGGAAATTCGGTGCGGGCTAACTGATCCTGCTTGAGGCCGAACAGGAAATAGGTCTGATCTTTGGAAGAGTCCAGGCCGCGACTTAGTTGATAGCGGCCGCTGGATTCATCGCGCGAAACACGGGCGTAGTGGCCGGTAGCGATGCTCGAAGCGCCCACGCCTTCGGCTAGTTCCAAGAACTGATCGAACTTGATGAAGTTGTTGCAAAGCGTGCAGGGGATTGGTGTGCGACCGGCGAGATACTCGTAGATGAACGGCTTAACCACCTGCGCTTCGAATCGATCTTCGAAATTCACGACGTAGTAGGGAATGCCGATTTGCTGGGCGACAAAGCGGGCATCATAGACGTCGTCGAGAGAACAACATCGGCCGGTTGCGCCGCCTTCAGGAACCAGTTCCGGCAGCCGCCGCTGATTCCAAAGTTGCATCGTCAAGCCAACCACGCGGGTGCCGCGCCGATGTAGCAATCCCGCGACGACGGAGCTGTCGACTCCGCCCGACATGGCGACGGCGATGGTTGGGTCAGGCACTGGCGG
>JBGPSX010000517.1:0-2694 GCA_041490325.1 Bryobacteraceae bacterium
GTTCATTTTACAGACGTAACGGCGGCGGCTGGAATCAAGTTCCGGCATAATGCCGGGAAGGCCGGGAAGAAATATTTACCCGAGACCATGGGATCCGGCGTCGCATTTCTGGATGTCGACGGAGACGGCTGGCCTGACATCCTGCTGATCAATGGCAAAGACTGGACTTCGCGTGGCCGCAAATCGACCGCGGCGCTCTATCGCAACAATCGCAACGGCACGTTCACCGACATCACGCAAGGCAGCGGACTGGACGTCGAGATGTTTGGCCTGGGAGTGGCAGCCGCCGATTACGACAACGATGGACGTCAGGATGTCTACATCACAGCGCTCGAGGGCGATCGTCTGTTTCACAATGAAGGCGGCGGAAAGTTCAAAGACGTCACCGCGAGTTCCGGGATTCGTAACGCGAATTTCGGCGCCAGCGCGGCCTGGCTGGACTACGATCGCGACGGCAAGGTGGATCTTTTCGTCGCCAACTACGTGCAGTGGACCGCGCAGGGCGATCTATGGTGCTCGCTCGACGGCACGGCAAAATCTTACTGCACGCCCGAATCATACAAAGGCACTAAGTCGCGGCTATTTCATAACCTGGGTGGCGGGAAGTTCGAAGATGTCACCGATAAGGCCGGGGTCGGCGACGCGACCAGCAAATCGCTCGGCGTAACGATCCTCGATTACAACAGCGACGGCTGGCCGGATATCTTCGTGGCCAACGACACGCAGCCGAACCGGTTGTACCGCAACAATCGCAACGGCACTTTCATTGAAGAGGGCATGGCAGCAGGCGTTGCATTCGGAGAAGACGGCGTCGCGCGCGGGGCGATGGGCGTGGACGCAGGCGACTACGATCGCTCGGGCAAGCCGCACTTGTTGGTCGGCAACTTCTCAAACCAGATGCTGGGGCTTTATCACAACGAAGGCACGGGCCTGTTCGTGGATGAAGCGCCGCGATCCACGGTGGGGCGCGCGAGTCTTCTGAATCTGGCGTTCGGCGTGTTCTTCTTCGATTACGATCTGGATGGCTGGCCGGATTTGTTCGCGGCCAACGGCCACATCGACGAAGAGATCAATCGCGTGCAGCCCAAGGTCAAGTACCAGCAGGCCCCGCTGCTGTTCCACAATTCCGGCAAGGGCCAGTTCGAGAATGTCAGCGCCGCAATGGGGCCGGAATTCAATCGGCCGGTGGTGGCGCGCGGCGCGGCTTACGCCGACTTTGACCACGACGGCGATCTGGACGTTATTGTGAGCACCAACAACGGACCGGCGTATTTGTTTCGCAACGACGGCGGCAACCAGAATCACTGGCTGCATATGAGCCTTATCGGCACGAAATCAAATCGCAGCGCGATCGGCGCCGTGGTTCGTATTGAAAGCGCTTCCGGCAAGCAGTGGAACATGGTGCGCAGCGGCTCCAGCTACTGTTCGCAGAGCGATTTGGCGCTGACATTTGGACTTGGACGCGACTCCAAGGCCGCAAGTGTAGAAGTGGAATGGCCCAGCGGCGCCAAGCAGCAATTCAAAAATATCGACGCTAACCAGTTCCTAAAGATCCAGGAAGATCAAGGTCTTGTAAAGTAGCGGAAGAAAACCGAACCTTTTGCCGGTTCGTTCCGTCTAAGAAGGTATGAATCCGGCACAAGACGCGGAACTGGTATACCGGCGAGCCTTCGAGGAGTTTTCCAAGAAGGTGCAGCAAGTACAGTCTCTCACCAAACATCCGAATACAGATCGAGGTCTTCTAGAAACAGCCTTAGTCGAGCTTGAGACCGCACGAGTGCATTACAACGAATCCCGCGACGCGTGGGTTCAGCATCTGCTTCCGTCCTCAACCCGCAAGGATTTCCCGACGGTCCGGCGCGATTCACCACAAGCTTACGCTGAGCACGTTCGCAGCATCGCAAAGGTGCTATGGGAAAGCGCGGGACGTCCGGACGGGACTGCCGATGAGGATTGGCGGCGGGCGGAAGAGATCGTGCATCGAGCGGCTAACGCTGCCTAGTGGTTGCTGAAACACTCTCCTGATAAACCGCTCCCTTTGGTCACGGCTCGGTTAGCGGCTCTAGTTGTTTTTCGTGGAGTTGTGAGCCGCGACTGCACAGTTACGTGCCGCAGCACTTCTTATACTTTTTGCCGCTGCCGCACGGACAGGGGTCGTTGCGGCCTACCTTCACGGAAACTATCGGTTCAGAATCGACTTCGTCGTCTGCGTCATCGGCGAAAAATACCGGCTTGTGTCCGTGCAGCATTAGGCGCTGATCTAGGGCGATCTTTACCAATTCCTCTTCGTCTTCTCTGAATCCGCCGGAGATCTCTTCGATCTTTTTCATTAGGGACTGTACGCGTCCGCGCGAGGTTTCACCGGGCGTCGAGAGCGCGTATGCGAAGAGCGCATCGCCGCGGTACTCGTCATCTTCAAAGAGCGCCGTGAGACGCGATGCTTCCGACGAAATATTCAGGTAGCCGATGCCCCAAATCGACTGACGCTTGATTTCTGGGTCGGGATCATCCAAATGCTTGGGTGGATACTCCGCAAAGCGACGGTCGAAGGATTGCGCCATCGCTCTGAGAGCCTGGGCGCGTCCACGGGGATCGGCATACAGCGTCTGGATGGCCTGGAACACTGCGGCGTTATCGGACAATTGCGCCAAAGCGATCGCTGCGCCGCCTTTTTCTTCGACGGACGCTGTAGAA
>JBGPSX010000518.1:0-2679 GCA_041490325.1 Bryobacteraceae bacterium
GGACCATCCCCGGGATATCGAGCATGCCCTCTCCGAGCGGCACTTCGGACAGCAGGAATCCGTCTTCGTAAGGCTCCACCGCCATGTCCTTCAGGTGGCACGCAAATGCATAAGGCTGAAGAATACGCAGCGTCTCCGCTGGATCCTCACACAGCGATAAATTGTTTCCGAAATCGAAATGCACACCCACCCATTCGCTGCCGATGCGCTTGATCCACGCCGCTTGCTCGCTCGCGCGCCAACCTTTGTGATTCTCAAGCCCAAGTCGCATCTGGTGCCGGCGCAGCACCGGCTCAGCCAGCGCAACCGTCCTCTGGCAGCGCTCAAAGTTTGTCTTGAATGCCTCGAAACTGTCGAATTCTTCATAGCGCCGCTGTGTCATGGCGCTATGCAGCGAAATGATGCCCGCTTCCTTGGCAGCTTTCACCGCCGCATCGAACGCCGGCACGCCAGCCTCATCCTTAGGCAACGGGATATCGGCGATGGCTCGCATGTTGTAGCTGTCCACCCGCTGCCGGAAGCTTTTGATTGCCGCTGGCTCGATCGATTGAAGACGTGTCTCGATTATGCCGAGACCGAGGGTGTGGCAGTGCTCGAGAAAATCGAAAGGCTTGCCCGTGTCGCGCGCTTGTCGCGATCGCACAGGAAAGCCGGCCGGCGCGCCACCGATATTGTGCAGCGGCTTCGCTTGCGCCTGGCCGATCGCTTTCCCCATCGAGAACACCGCGGCCGCCGAACCGGCCGTACTCAACAACTGCCTTCTGGTCATGACGATATCTCCTGCTCTGGGAGTTCATTCTATCTGATTTGACCCGAGATCCCTACTGATATATCATCAGCCTGAGGATGCACTCTACGCGGAGAGGAGCGCTTGGGCTCCTGGCTGTTCTGATCGCTACACCGCTCCAAGCGCAATCGCCCGGCGCCGAGTTTTTTGAGAAAAAGATCCGGCCCGTGCTCGCCGCAAATTGCTACGGCTGCCATTCCTCCAAACTAAAAGCTCCCATGGGCGCGCTGGTGCTCGACACCAAATCGGGCCTGTTAAAGGGCGGAGCATCCGGTCCGGTATTGCAGCCGGGAAAACCCGCTGAAAGCCTTTTGCTGCGGGCACTCGGTTACAAAGACCTGCGTTTGAAGATGCCGCCGGCCGGCCCGCTCTCCAGCTCAGTCATTGCGGATTTCGAAGCCTGGATCGCCACCGGCGCCGAGGATCCCCGCGCGGAGACGGCGGCTGCTTCCGCAACACCGGCCGGCCAGCGCGTGATCGATTTCGAGAGTGGCCGCAAGTGGTGGGCGTTCCAGCCTGTTCACGAGTTGCCCGCGCCATCGGTCCAGACCGGCCGATGGCCGCGCACGAAGATCGATTCCTTCGTCCTGGCGAAACTCGAAGGCAGCGCAATTAAGCCCTCACCCGAAGCCGATCCACGAACGCTGATTCGCCGCCTGTATCTCGATCTGGCCGGCCTGAAGCCGAGCTACGACGAGGTGGAAGCGTACGCCAACGACGCATCGCCGGATCGATACGAGAAGCTCGTGGATCGCCTGTTGGCATCGCCGCACTATGGCGAACGGTGGGGCCGCTATTGGCTCGATGTCATGCGTTATGCCGAGGATAACGGCTCCGGCCAGCAGTATTCCTTCGCCTGGCGTTATCGCGACTGGTTGATTGAAGCGCTGAACAAGGACGTGCCCTACGATCGATTCGTCAAGCTGCAACTTGCGGCGGATCAACTGCCCGACTCGAAGCGCGACGATCTGCGCGCCCTCGGATTCCTGGGCCTGTCGCCAGTGGAGCACAAGGAACTGAAACTGGCGAAGGACATGATCGAGAATCTCATGCTGGACGAATGGGACGAACGCGTCGACGCCGTCAGCCGCAGTTTCCTGGGCCTCACGGTCGCGTGCGCGCGCTGCCACGAGCACAAGTTCGATCCCATCTCTGCCAAGGATTACTACGCGATGGCCGGCGTGTTTGCTTCAACGTCAGCAGCGCCCCGGCCGCTGGGCAAGATCGATGCGGAAACCGAGCAGCGTTTCATCTGGAATCGCCAGCGCTTCGCGGACCTGAGATTCGGCATTCATACGCTGACCGAGAACAAGGACGCGCATCCTGAATTGGCCGCCAAAAAGGTCGAACAATTTCAGGCCGAAATGGCGACCGTCCAGACGGAACTCGAATCGCTTCGCGAACATTACCCTGAACTTGCCGAGAGCATTTCACGCATTCTCGAGCCGCCTCCCAAGGACGACAACGGCAAGGCGCCTCAGGAAGATCCGAAAGCCCCGTTCGTCAACGCCGTCTACGATGCAGGATTGTGGCTGGATGGGTCGCATCCTGACATCACGATGATGGTGTTCAAGCCGGGCGAGGCGCGCGATATTCCGCTGTTCTACCGGGGCAATGCCAATAACCCGGGCGATGTTGTTCCCCGGCGCTTCCTCACCGTGCTGTCGAAGAATCCAGGCGAGCCATTCCGGCACGGTTCGGGCCGCATCGACTTAGCGGAGAAAATAGTCACCGATGCCGCGCCGCTGGCCGCGCGAGTCATGGTCAATCGCGTGTGGGGCTGGCATTTCGATCAGAATCTGGTGAGCACGCCCAGCGACTTTGGCGACCGCGGCGACAAGCCTTCGCATCCCGAATTGCTGGACGATCTGGCGGCGCGCTTCATCACGCAC
>JBGPSX010000519.1:0-2674 GCA_041490325.1 Bryobacteraceae bacterium
GCCATTCGCTTCCACGAAAAGAATGTGCGTCCCATGGGCCGGCCAGCGCGCGGTGTCCGCGCCATGGATCTGGCCGAGGGCGACTACATCATCGGCGCCGAAGTGGTGGAGAAGGAAGGCCTGGTTCTCTCGATCTCAGAGAATGGGTTCGGCAAGCGCACCGAGCTGGAAGAGTATCGGCTGACGGCGCGCGGCGGTAAAGGCGTTATCAATATGAAGGTGACGCCCCGGATCGGCAAGGTAGTGGCGATTCTTTCGGTAAAGGAAGACACCGATCTGATCATCATTACCCGAGACGGGAAAATCATCCGCATCGAATCCAGCGAGATTCGCCAAGCCGGCCGATCCACGCAGGGCGTGCGGCTGGTGCGCATGGAGGAAGGCGACCAGGTGGCTGCGGCCTCCGTGATTCCGGCTGAAGTAGAAAACGGCGGATCCGGCGTCAATGGCCAAAATGATCTCCCGTTGCAGTAGGCGAGGTGGGGAAGGCTATCCCTGCCTGTAGCCGGTTTTCTAGCCGGTCTCTCCGCCTGAGAAGGTGCGGAAAAAACTCGGCGCAACCGCTCCTTTTAGTCGCGGCTCAGCCAGGATGATTGGCTTTCCCACAAGTGACTATCTGGACAGCGCTCTGAAGTTGGACGGTTGCACAATGGCCTGAGCCTGGGCCAGGCGTTCCAATTGAGCTGCCTGCCGAAAATCACTGGAGGCGCCGGGAGCGTCGCCAGCCAGCCTTCTCGCGACCGCGCGATTCAGGTAAGCATTCGCATATGCCGGATTCAGGCGAATGGCTTCGGATAGATCCCCGATCGCCTGATCGTACTGGCGAAGCCGCAGCTTGGCGTATCCACGCGAGTTTTGAGCAGTGGCGAGAGCGGGATCGAGTTGCAGCGCCTGATCGTAGAAGGGCAACGCATCGGCGAACTTTTCCTGGTCAGACAAGGAGCGGCCCTTCTTGAAATAGTAATTCGCATCCGCGCCCTTGGGGGGGCGGGCGGGAGTGGTCGGAACAAGCGTTATGGGCTGACTTCGGGCCACTACAACGCTCTTGTTGGCAGGCGCGATGGAACTGGTGATGGTCGGGGGTGCGATCTCGCCGGTCGCCGGTGCGGCCTCTCCAGTTGCCGGAGCCGGAGCCGTTTCAACATGCGGGGCAGCTACCACTGTTCCGTTCGTGGGCGCGCTCAATTGGGCACTAACAGGAGCCTGCTGGGTCACCACGACCGGAGCTTGTGGCAGGGCGGCAACCGGCGCCGAAGCCTGAATCGGTGCTTCTTTACCACGGAGGATTTGCTGGGCGGCGCCGAGCAGCGCCAGAGTTTGGTCGGCGTTCCTGCCCGTCATGATGGCCTTATTGATATCCTCAATGGCCGGCTGCGCTGCGCCGGTGGCGAGATAAAACTGCGCGCGGCAGAGGTAGGCCGCGGCGTCGCCAGGATTGATCTCGATGGCGCTATAGCAATCTTTCAGCGATTGCGGCAATTGTCCAACGCTGCGGTACAACGCGGCGCGTCCCAAATAGGCTTTCGCGTTGTCGGCTGCGTGCGTGATGGCTGTTGTGTAATCTTCAATGGCCGGTTGCACTTCTCCGGCGCGCTGGTGCAAGCCCGCGCGGACCAGATAATTCTCTGAGTTCCGGGGGTCGCGGCGAATCGCGTCGTTGACGTCCGTCATAGCCGCGGCAGCCTGCCCGCTGGCAGCGTAAGCGGATGCCCGCATCGCATATGCGCGCGAGTTATTCGGCTGAAGCTCGAGCGACTTCGTCAGATCGGCGATCGATCCGGAATAGTCTTCCTGATAATAACGGCAGTAGCCGCGATGCTGGAACGCGGAATCATTTTTGGGATCTAGTTCGATGGCTTGCGTGAAAGCTTGAACCGCCACTGCGTACGACTTGATGTCTTCGGCTTGACGTCCCCGATCGTAAGCCTGTTGAGCCTGCTCGAATGGCGATGCAGGACTGGCTGCCGCACTGGCCGTCTGCGAGGCGCCCTCGCGAGAGTTCTTTTTCTTCTTGGCCAGCTTCGTGAGATTCTCGACCTGCGCCTGCAGATCCTTGATCTGGCCCTGTAGCTGTTGCAGGGTATGCTGAAGGCTTTTTATGGTGCCGTTGAGGTCCACCGTAATATCGCCGCTGAAGAGCCATCCGGCTCCCAGCACCAGCATGACAGCCGTTATGATTATGGGTCGCTGTAAAGACATTGGCGTTTATCCATTCCGACTATCCATCTCGACGGAAATCGAGTATATCATTTCTGACGAGAGCTTGGCATCAGGATGTTGTAAGAATCTTCTCGGTCTTTCGCCTTAGTTGCGACTCAGAAGCGCCTAATTCTCAATCGGCTGTGCGTTTCTCACCTGGCCAGGTGTCCAGGCCCGTGCTATGATCGATTCCGTCGCGCGAACAGCGCCACACCACGATAGTGAGGTGGGTTATGGCACGGCCGGCCAAGCGATTGCCTGAAAAGGGCGCGGAACCATCCGAGGGCGTTGAGCAACTCCTAGCTTTTGAGCTGACCCGAGTGGTCGAAGAAGCCGCCGTGGCAGCGGCGCGAACCATGGGGCAGGGCGACCGCAAGGGGTCCGATCTCGCCGCGGTGCAGGCCATGCGGCGCGCCTTTGAGAATGTTCCCATCGCAGGTAACATCGTCATCGGTGAAGGCGAGCGGGATGAAGC
>JBGPSX010000520.1:0-2636 GCA_041490325.1 Bryobacteraceae bacterium
ACCTTGGTCGCGGTGCTCGCATTTGCAATCGGCATCGGTGCGAATACGGCGATCTTCAGCGTCGTGAATGCCGCACTCATTCGCCCGCTACCCTTCAAGGATTCCGACCGCCTGGTGGTGCTGTGGGGCAACGTGATGCGCACGCACCTGGAACGCCGAGGCACTTCATTGCCGGATTTCGTGGACTGGCGAAAACAAAGCCGTTCGTTCGACGACATGGCGGCCTGGTGGGACGCCAACTTCACAATGTACGGGACCGATGAGCCAGAGCGTCTGCATGGCGAGATCATCTCGCCGTCGTATTTGAGGCTGCTCGGCGTCGAACCTGGACTCGGCCGCGCTTTCCGGCCAGAAGAAGACCTGAGTCTGACAGCGCAGCCCGTGGCTATGTTGAGTTATGGGCTTTGGGCCAGGCGCTTCGGAGGCGACGCCGCTGTCATCGGCCGGACAATCAATCTGGACCAGCGCGTTTTTACAATCGTGGGGGTGCTCCCGCCGGACTTTCGTGGTCTCTCGGATAATGCAGAGATTTGGATTCCGACTTCGGCCATACCGGGTCTGAAAGACTCGCTCGGCGATCGCGGATCGCGCGGTTTTCCAGCGCTCGCAAAGCTGAAACCAGGTGTTTCGATCCGTCAGGCGCAGGCTGAAATGGATACCGTCGCGAAGGCTCTCGAAGGCGCGTATCCGCTGACCAACGAAAAGCGCGGTGTCGAGATCGCCACGTTGAGCTCGGAAACCTTCGGGGACATTCGCCCGGCCCTGCTCGTCATCATGGCGGCCGTAGGCTTCGTACTTCTGATTGGTTGCGCCAATGTCGCGAATTTTCTTCTCGCCAAGGCCGAGGCTCGGCAACGCGAGATCGCGGTACGGACTGCATTGGGTGCCTCTCGCGCCCGGCTGTTGCAGCAACTGGTCACCGAAAGTGTTGTTCTGTCTCTGACCGGCGCCGCTGCCGGCGTCTTGCTCGCGATGTGGGGCGTGCAAGTGCTCACAAACGCGAGCCCGGTGACACTGCCCAGCTTCGTGAAGCCGCACATGGATCTGACCGTGGCTCTTTTCACGCTAGGAATCTCGCTCGCCACGGGCGTTATCGTTGGACTCGCTCCTGCCTTGCACGCGAATGCCGGCCGTTTGTATGAGGCCCTGAAGGAAGCATCCGGGCGCTCGAGCGACGGTAGCGCCAGACAGCGTGTTCGGGGCGCGTTAGTGATCGGCCAAGTAGCGTTGGTGCTGGTGCTGCTAGTCGGCGCGGGATTGCTGATCCGCAGTTTTCAGCGGCTCTCGCGGCTCGATCCCGGATTCAAGCCCGATCATCTGCTTTCATTGCGCATCGGCTTACCCGGCGATCGCTCAGAGGCGCAGGTAATAGCTTCTTCGCGACTCATCATTGAGCGCGTTAAGTCGCTGCCAGGCGTACAATCAGTCGCGCTGGGAAGCGACATGCCACTGTCGGGTATCGAGTCGGCGATTTTCTACACCGCAGAGGGACAGCCGCCAGTGACCGTTCAGAACGTACCTCGCGCTTATATCCATCGAGCGACGCCGGGATTTTTCAGCACGCTCGGGATTCCCTTTGTACGCGGCCGCGATTTTCTCCCCAACGAGACCGATGGGGTTGTCATAGTTAGCGAGAATGTTGTCAAACGTTTCTGGCCTGGTCAGGACGCAATTGGGCACAGAATCAAGGGCGGCCGCGCGGATTCTAAGAATCCCTGGCTGACCATCGTCGGTGTAGTCGCGGAGACCAAGTATCGCGGACTGCCGAATAATCCAACCGGCGATCCGGATCTGTTTTTTCCATTCGCATCGCGTAGCAGGAGCGTGCTGCTAGTCCGCACGATTAACGATCCATCTTCGGTAGCTGGCGCTCTGCGCGCCGAGTTGCATTCGCTCGACAAGAGCATGACCATTTTCGATATCACGCCGATGATGGAAAGCGTCGCGACGCAGATGGCACGTTCGCGATTCACGAGCTGGCTCACAGGAGTCTTCTCGGCAGTGGCACTGCTGCTGGCAGCGATCGGGATTTATGGCGTGATGGCGTATTCGGTGAGCCGGAGGACCCGTGAAATCGGAATCCGCATCGCGCTCGGGGCGAGCAAGACCGATGTTCTTGGCGTGGTAATCGGGCGCGGCATGGCGCTGGTTGGTATCGGTATCGGAATCGGCTTGGCCGCGGCATTCGCAGTCACCCGATCGCTCGAGAGCTTATTGTTCGGCGTGACGACAACCGATCCAGTGACTTTCGCAGGAGTCACGTTGCTGCTAACCGCCGTCGCCCTGCTAGCAATGTATCTACCAGCGCGGCGCGCCGCAAGCACCGACCCAATCGAAGCATTACGCTACGAATAAATGTGGGGGCCTCTAGAGAAGGTTGAAAAACTCTCCGAAAACACCGCTCCCTTTGGTCACGGCTCTGTTAGCGGCTGTAATCCGTAGCTGAGCCGTGACTGCAAGGAGCGGTTCCGGCGAGTTTTCAGCGCCATCCTTAGTCTGCCGCCGGCTTCAGCCGGCCTCCGCCAGCGCCCGTTTGCAATACTCGAAACACTTCTTCATCTCAGCGACCGTATCCAACCCCGGCTTCCCATATTCGTACTCAATCATCGCCGGTATCGGATACTTTTTGGTCTTCA
>JBGPSX010000521.1:0-2631 GCA_041490325.1 Bryobacteraceae bacterium
AAAGCGTAGTCTACGGCGGCCGCCAATGCAGCCCCGCTGGTCAGGCTCATCGCGACCGCAAAGGCAGGCGCGAGTAAATATTTCGTATTCATGATCTCGATCTCCTCATGTGTCTCTCATCGGCAGCGCACCCGATGTTCATCGAGCGGTGGCCGAATACGCGCGCGAGCTTGCGGCCCACGCGTTGCTAGGCAGCTTGAGAGGCGTCAGATGCGGGGAGGCCGGAACGGCGGACTGCCGATTCGCGAGGTAACTTTGTTTTCCAAGCGAACGGGCTCGAGCGCGGCACTGGGCGACGACAAAAAGGTGAGGCTGGAAAAGCTGACCACGGTAGTCGTGAAGCACTTGAGCGCACAGCCGGCCATGGAGTCACAACCATCCGTACTCTTTTGCGTCGTGTTGCTCGGAATATCTTGATGGTGATCGCAGTCCGGCATCGCCTGGGAGGCCGAAATTTCCATCGCTGTCGTCGCGCCGGCCGCAAAGCCAGTCGCTGCCGGCAGCGTGGCGACCGCCAGGGCGACAAGAACGGCGACGATGGTCCGGCCGATCCGCATGAATCCTTTGCATCCGTCAGAACGTCGAATGACGAATCTGCGAATTCAAAGGATATCTAAGGCAGCCAATAGCGCGCTGACGCTTTGATCTTCGTCAAAGTGGGCCGCGTATCGCGATACATTGCAAAAATCGGGCATTAAAGACGGTTATTGGGCTGCCATTTGACCCAAAATTCGTTGAAATCATTCAGGTTGCACACAATCTTCCAAGCTGATGACGAGGGTTCGATTCCCTTCAACCGCTCCAGCCTTCGGCTGCTCCGCAGGCTTCGGCTCGCCAGGCCCAACGTGGCAAATGCTGCCGCGCCGAAGTTGCGAAGGAAAGGAGCCGGATGGTTAGTTAGGGGTAGTGTGAAGGCGGGCCAAAACCCGCCAAAACCGGTCGTCATCGCCCTTGCATTGGCGCCCTGTATAATGCATGACAACCGCGCGGCGGACCTTTAGGTTCGCCGCTTCCGCTTCCGGAGGAGTGTAGCTCAATGGCTAGAGCACCGGTCTCCAAAACCGGGGGTTGCAGGTTCGAGTCCTGCCACTCCTGCCAGGCGGAGATCGGCGGCTAACTTTCGTGCGCACCGGGCAAGCGAAAGTCGCCGGCAAGCACTAGATTACGACTCGGAAAACAAGGATTCGCTGGTTCAGGACTCGATTGATGGCAACGTCTCCGTTCAAGTTTCTCCAGGAGGTGCGCGAGGAGACCCGCAAGGTCACTTGGCCGTCGCGTAAGGAAACCATGATCACCACCGCCATGGTGTTCGTCATGGTGGCGATCGCCTCGGTTTTCTTCCTGGTCTCGGATCAAATCATTCGGATCGCCGTTACCTTCGTGCTCGGCATTGGCACCTGAAAGCTAAAGAGCGATGAGCGACACCGCCGCCACCATAACGACCAGACCCAAGCGCTGGTACATCGTCCACGCCTATTCGAATTTCGAGAAGAAGGTCGCGGAATCGATCCGCGAGCAGGCCAAGCAGCGCGGGCTCGAAGACCATTTCGAGGAAGTCATGGTGCCGACCGAAACGGTGGTTGAGATGCGCCGCGGCCGCAAGGTGAACGCGGAACGCAAATTTTTCCCCGGCTATGTGCTGGTGAAGATGGATTTGACCGACGAGGTCTACCATCTGATCAAGAACACGCCGAAGGTCACCGGCTTCCTCGGCGCCGACAACAAGCCGATGCCGATTTCGGAAGTGGAAGCCAATCGCATCCTGCATCAGGTGCAGGAAGGCATCGAGCGGCCCAAGCCGTCGGTGTCGTTCGAGATCGGCGAGCAGGTGCGCGTGTCGGACGGGCCGTTCGCCTCGTTCAACGGCGTGGTGGAAGAAGTCGACGAAGCGCGTTCGCGCGTGAAGGTGGCGGTGTCGATCTTCGGCCGCGCCACCCCGGTGGAGCTGGAGTTCGGGCAGGTCGAGAAGCTATAGTCGGTGTCATCACCGGACCGGCGCGAAGCGCCGTGACCCGGTGATCCCGATAAGGATGGCACTGAAATGCCAACCTAAGCGAGATGGCCGGGCCAAGCCCGGCCATGACAAGTGAGCAAGCCGTGGGAGGTGAGGCGGTCGCCAGCCGTCAACATCCGCACCACTAACAGGAGTGAGAGATGGCGAAGAAAGTCACTGGATTCCTCAAACTGCAGGTGCCGGCCGGCGCCGCCAACCCGTCGCCCCCGATCGGGCCGGCCTTGGGTCAGCGCGGCCTCAACATCATGGAGTTCTGCAAGGCGTTCAACGCGCAGACCCAGAAGATCGAGAAGAACACCCCGATCCCGGTGATCATCACCACCTATCAGGATCGCTCGTTCACCTTCGAGCTGAAGACGCCGCCGGTGTCCTACTTCCTCAAGAAGGCGGCCAAGCTCGACAGCGGCTCCAAGACCCCCGGCCGCGAAATGGTCGGCGAAGTCAACAAGAAGCAGGTGCGCGAGATCGCCGAGCAGAAGATGAAGGATTTGAACTGCGACACGATCGAAGCGGCCATGAAGATGATTGAAGGGTCGGCCCGCTCGATGGGCCTCACGGTGGCGGAGTAACGGTCATGGCACTCGGAAAACGCACGACAGCCGCCCGCGAAGGCATCA
>JBGPSX010000522.1:0-2594 GCA_041490325.1 Bryobacteraceae bacterium
AGGTGCTGTTCGGGCCGGATTATCGGATGTGGATCGACAGCAAACCGGGAGAAGGGACGCGTACTGGCATCGAGATACCGGAAGTACAGGTCGCCAGCGACGTCGTGCGGGAGATGTCGACAGTAAGCTGACACAAGCGCCGTGAGAAACCTCATCCCTCATAACAGCGTCCTTTAATAAGCAGGGACCAAATTCCGACCATTTACAATTCGTTTACCATTGTGCTGCTCATCGTGCCCCTTACCTTGGGGCCGTGCATGGCGGCATCGCCCACTATGGACCCACAGGTGGAGCGCGGCTATCGGCAAATGTACGACCTCGCATTTGACGACGCGCACCGCACCTTCGCGGAATGGGAGAAGCTGCATCCGGGCGATCCTTTGGGGCCAGTGTCCAATGCGGCGGCCTACTTATATGCCGAATTCGACCGGCTTAAGATCCTGCAGTCGGAATTCTTTGTTGAAGATAGCCTGTTTCGCCGGCGGCAAAAGGTTGTGGCGGATCCCGCGGTACGCCGCGCCTTCGATGCTGAATTGGACAGAGCGGCAAAGCTCGCGGATGGAATCCTGGCCGCTTCACCGCAGCACACCGGCGCATTGTTCGCAAAGATTCTGACGCTGGGACTGCGCGCGGATTTTCAGGCCTTGATCGACCGGCGCTATCTCGATTCGCTGAAGGTGATCAAGGACAGCCGCGCTACTGCCGAAAAGCTTCTTGCCATCGAGCCGGCTTATTACGACGCTTACCTCGCGATCGGCGTCGAGAATTACGTTTTCAGTCTCAAACCTGCGCCCGTGCGTTGGATTCTGCAAATGGGCGGCGCGCAAACCGACAAGGAAAAAGGCATCCAGAATCTTCGCTTGACTGCCGAGAAAGGCCACTACCTGGTGCCCTATGCCCGGCTGCTTCTGGCGGTCGCCGCGCTGCGCAACAAAGATCGCGGCCAAGCCAAAAGTATCTTGGCGGACCTGGCCCGGGAATTTCCCCACAACAGGCTATATACTGAGGAGCTAGCCCGGCTTCAATAGATCAATTAGAGGGGAGCTCACACTCAGACATGCGTATCGCAGGCGTCGCAAGCGCATTTCCGCCACATCAGTATGATCAGCGCGTTCTATTAACCGCGCTGCAACGGCATTGGGGTCCCAAGTTGGACAACCCGGTTTTCGTGGAGCGGTTGCAGGCTCGCGTTGGAGTGGAAACGCGGAGTCTGGCTTTGCCGATTGAAGAATACTATGAGCTGAAGAGTTGGGGCAAGGCCAACAATCACTGGATCGAGGTGGCGCAGGACATCGGGCAACGATCGCTGTGCGGGGCTTTGGCGCGTGCGGGCTTTGCGACGTCGGATTTGGGCGCCATCTTTTTCGTTTCGGTCACGGGCATTTGCAGCCCTTCGATTGATGCGCGGCTGGTCAATCGTATGAGCCTGCCGCTGAACATCAAGCGCAATCCTATATTTGGTCTGGGATGTGTCGCTGGCGCCGCCGGGATTTCGCGCGCGGCCGACTACGTTCGCGCTTTTCCCGATCAAGTTGCCGCCGTGGTTGCAGTGGAACTCTGCTCCCTCACGCTGCAACAGGAAGATATTTCGATCGCCAACATCATTTCGTCCGGTCTGTTCGGCGACGGTGGCGCGGCGGTGTTGGTGTCTGGCGCGGATCGCAATGCCGACGGCCCCGAAATCCTGGCAACGCGCTCCATCTTCTACCCGGACTCTGAGCACGTCATGGGCTGGGACATTTCTGAGAAAGGTTTTCGTATCGTGCTCTCGCGTGAAGTGCCGGTGGTTGTGCACGAGCATCTCGCAGGCGATGTGGATGCATTTCTTGAAGATTACGGTCTCTCGCGAGCCGATATTACGAGCTGGATTCTGCACACCGGCGGACCACGCGTGTTGGAAGCCACCGCGACGGCGTTGGATCTGCCCGATGATGCCTTGTCGGCGTCGTGGGATTGTCTTCGCAGAACAGGTAATCTTTCTTCTGCCTCCGTGCTGGTGGTTCTCGAAGAAGTGATGATGAAGCGACGGCCCGTGGCTGGGACTTACAGTATTCTAGCCGCGATGGGACCGGGGTTTTGTTCGGAATTAGTCTTGCTCAGGTGGTAGCAGCTTTTGCGAACCGACGTTTTCGTGATCGGGGGTGGACCCGCGGGCTTGGCCGCGGCGATCGCGACTCGGCTTAAAGGTTTCGAGGTTGCTGTAGCTGACGCGGCGCATCCTCCCATCGATAAAGCGTGCGGCGAAGGCCTGCTGCCGGCCGGACTCAAGGCTTTGCGGAGGCTGGGCGTCCACATCTCTGAGGGAGATGCATTTCCGTTCCGCGGAATCCGCTTCCTCGGCGATGGTGTTTCGGTTGAGGCGAATTTCAGCTCCGGATTCGGTCTGGCGATGCGTCGCACCCGGTTGCACCAGATTCTGGCCGAACGCGCGGCCGAACTGGGCGTGCGGCTACTCTGGAACACGCGCGTCACACGCACTTCCGTCGAACTCGCGTCCAGCCGGTGGATCATCGGCGCCGATGGACAGAATTCGCGCGTGCGCCGGACGGCGGGTATCGAGGCCAGCCGCGAATCCTCCCGCTACGGGTTTCGCC
>JBGPSX010000523.1:0-2577 GCA_041490325.1 Bryobacteraceae bacterium
GCTCAACACGAAATCGCCGATCGAGAGCTCTTCGTCGGCCAGGTGCTCGGCTACGCGCTCGTCCACGCCTTCGTATCGGCCGCAGATGAGGAATAGTTCCTGGTATTCACTCAGCCGGCGCGCGGTTTGCTGATCGAAGCGCTTGCCTTGAGCGGAGAGCAGGATCAGGCGCTGGGATTCGGTTCGCTCGGGCCCGGTTCGCTCCGGCCCGGTTCGCTCCGGCCAGATGCTTTCGACGGCTTCGAAGATGGGCTCCGGTTTCAGAAGCATGCCTTCGCCGCCGCCAAAGGGCCGGTCGTCCACCGTGCGGTGACGATCGTGCGTCCAGGTTCTTAGGTCGTGGATCTGGATTGTGATGATGCCGGATTCGGCGGCTTTCGCAACCACGCCGTGGCGGAACGGGCTTTCGAAGAATTCGGGGAAGATCGTTAGGATGCGGAAGAGCATTTTGAACACGGCGTTCACACGAGTGTGAACGCGGCACGCATGAGTGCGTGCGCCACACTTAGTTTAGGTCAAGAAGGCCTTCGGGTGGGTCTACTTCGATCCTTTTTCGTTCCAGGTCGATCTTGGTGCAGATCGCCTTTGCGAAAGGGATCAACAATTCTTTTTCGCCGGCCTTTACTACGAGTAGCGGGGGACCGCCGGTTTCCTGCCAGCTTGCTACTTGGCCTAATACACGGCCTGTGGTGTCGACTACTTCGCAGCCTACCAGATCCGATTGATAGTATTCGCCCTCTGGAACCTCGGCTCGTTCCTCGAATGGAATCGAGACTTCGGCGCCGGCCAGACGCTCGGCATCTGAAATCGTGTCGACGCCTTTGAACTTGAAAATCAAGTGCTCGCCGTGCATCCAGGTGCGCTCCACTTGCATGGGCTTCTGGTTCACGAAAACATTTCCCACGCGTTCGGGCTGGCTGGAAAATGAAATGGCGGCGAGTTCTCCCTTGTTACCGCGCGCGCGGAGGAGACGGGCGATGGTGACGAGCTTCAGAGTTATTCCAGGATTTCCAGCGTAAACCGCCGATTCAGCTTCATTCCGGCCGCGCCCAGTAGCGTGCGGATCGAGCGCGCGGTTCGGCCTTGCTTGCCGATGACCTTTCCTAAATCAGTCGGCGCCACTCGTAACTCCAGGACAGTGACCTGTTCACCCGTTACTTCACTGACCACAACGTCATCGGGCGAATCCACAAGAGCTTTCGCGATGTCTTCGATTAATTGCTTCATTGTCCAGGTCTGCCTGCTAGTAGTTTAGCGCGCTGGCCGTCAGTCCTCGCGCGGCGTTTTGCCGGGCAGCCCGGTGGGGTTCTCGTGCACGCGCTCGCGGAAGCGTCCTTTCATGCCCATTGCGAGCGAAACGCTGTCCTCGCCGAACTTGTCACGGAGTTGATCGACGGCGGTCAGCGCCTTGCGCCAGCGGTTCGCGCTTTCCTCCGCCAGCAGGTTCAGTTGACCTTCATCGGATTCGAGTCCGGTGGCTTGCACGCCCAACAGGCGGATGGTGGAGCTGGGCTTCCGGTTATCGCGAAAAAGCTGGCGAATCTGCTGGAAGATCTCGGTGTCGAGCTGCGTCCCGTGATCCAGCGAGTAAGCGCGGGTGATGGTCGAAAAGTCCGTATAGCGAAGTTTGAGTTGCACGGTCCGGGCATAGAGGTGATGCTCCCGAAGCCGCCGGCCAACCATTTCAGAGAGCCGCGCGAGCGTCGATTCCAGGGTGTCGAGATCGGCCGTGTCTTCGTTAAACGTGATTTCGTGGCTGATCGATTTTGGATTGCTTTCTTCGCCGACTTCGCCGTCGAACCATCCGCCCGCATCCATACCGCGCGCTTTGCCGGCCAGAGCGAGGCCCCATTGTCCGAAACGCTGGCGCAGGAAGTCTTCCTCGAGAGCGGCCAGGTCACCGACCTTCCGAATACCGCAGGCTTGCAGATTTTTCTCAGTCACTTTGCCGACGCCGGGAATCTTACGGACCTCCAGCGGCGCCAGGAAACGAGCTTCTTCGCCCGGCAGTACCCACAGAATGCCGTTCGGCTTGGCTTGATCTGAAGCGACCTTGGCCACCATGCGCGCAGTTGCGATACCAATCGAGCAATTGAGCTGCGTCTCGCGCTTCATCGAATCGTGCAAGCGATGCGCGGCCGAGAGGGGTGGCCCGTGCAGTCGCTCGGTGCCGGTGAGGTCCATGTAAGCCTCGTCGACCGACGCCATTTCAACTTGAGGGGAAAAGGTCTTCAGCACTGCGTAGACCTTGCGCGAATAATCACGGTAACGATCGGGATGCCCCTCGACGAAGATCGCTTGAGGGCACAAGCGCGCCGCGGTTCGAAGCGGCATGGCGGAGTGAACGCCAAATTTCCGAGCCGCATAGGACGCTGCCGAGACGACGCCCCGCTGATTGGCTTGGCCGCCGACCACGACAGGCTTGCCCTTGAGGGAGGGATCAAACAGCTCTTCCACCGACACAAAGAATGCGTCCATGTCGACGTGGAAGTAAGTCTTCATGGCGTCCATCTGGCCGAGAGCACGCGAGGGAATCCGGCGAGATCCTGGTTCACTGTGATCTCACTCCATCCCGAC
>JBGPSX010000524.1:0-2557 GCA_041490325.1 Bryobacteraceae bacterium
CAGGGATGCTGCGGCTGGGCGAGCGCATGCAGAAACGCATCTTCGATCGAACTCTTCACCGCTTCATCGGGACTCCAGAACCAGCTCTGCCACAAGCCCTTGAACGCCTGCATTCGCACGACCGGCGCCGGATCGGAAGCGAGTTTTTCGAGTGCCAACACTAACTCAGGCCGGCGCGCGAGCGCCGAAAAATGTACGGCAAAGACTCGCGTGGCCCCCCATCTGGTGCGGTCGTCGCGCGATTCGAGGGCTTCGATCAACGTGGAAGCCGACAGGTCCTCGTGCCTGCTGTAGGTCTGACGCAGCGCCCACGCGGCGGTCCGCTGCACCAGCTTGCTCGGGTCGCCGAGCAGTTTGGCCAAGATGGCAGCCATTTCCGGAAGGGCCAGTCTACCGAGCGCCTCGGCGGCCGCTTGCCGGATCAACACATCGTTGGACATGGCCGCGGTTTGAATCTGCTGAAGCACGACTCCAGAGGGGCGATCCCAAACGTCGTCTAGCTCGCGCAGCAAATCAACCGGGTCGCTGGAAAGTTTCGCGAAGCGTGGCGAATCCCAGCCCTTGACCCGTCCCGGCTGCGGAAAATACGTGCTCAGCGCGAGGATCGCCATTTGCGTCTCGCGGAATGGAGTACGGAAATTCTCAAAAGACTGGAGAGGGTCCATCCATCCACCAAATGCCTGCTGGCGCGCGAGCAAGTACTGGATCGCCTTCGCGACCTGTGGATTGCCTCTGGGAACTCCCGCTGCGGCCAGCGTCCATAGCGCATGCCCAGTCTGAAATTCGACTTCCGGTTGTTTCACGTCAAATTGCATCGACCACTGGCCATCCGGCCGCTGCAGCGCGAGGATTCTCTCGACGTTCTTGCGAATCTGCGGTGCATACCGATCCCGATCGATGTCGGCCAGAGCTAACGTTTGATAGCAAAGATCGATCATGTTCTTGACTTCGCCCTGCGCGATCATTTCGGGCAAGCGCGGATCTTGGGTGGCTTTCCACGAATACCAGGCCACCTCATGCGCGCTTACTAGCGGTGTGTTGCCGTTGGTCTCATCGGGCGGAAGCTTGTCGCGGCCGGCATAGTAAAGCTTCAAGTACTCGGCGATGCCTCGGTGAAAAGAATCGCGCCGGTCCAGCGAAATCTCGCTCTCAAAAATATCCATCAGATGCGACATCCGGCTCAACACGTTGGCGGGGGCCGATATCATGCGTGCCCAGACCGCGCCCTGCTGCTCGAAGCCGTAAAACGGCCGGGGATTATTGTAGAAACGCTCGGTCAGGAATTGAAGCTGCTGGCGTTGAATGACCGGATAGCCGTTCTTCGCGGCGTACAGGGCGGCTCGCTGCGAAAAATGAACGGGATGACAACCGACGCACAGCGAAGTCTCCTGATGTGCGCTGGCAACGCGGTCCAGCACGCCGCCGCGGCGAGGCGTGTTGGCGAGCCACGAGTCGCCCGCCGCCAGAATGTAGTCCAGCGCGGTACGAACGGCGACATGCGGATCGGAGTAAGGCGGAGGGTCGTAAACACGCGTTCGAAGCTTGTACGCAGGCTGACTGGTGTGGACACGGACAAAATAGACGCCTCTGTCCCTTAAAATTCGAGGGGTGAACTTATTCCCTGGCAGGGCTTGAACTTCATGCGGCAAGCTGACCGAATCTTCGCCGTCATAAATCTCCTCCATCTTTCCGTTGATAAATCGATGCACGGAGATATCGACCGGTAAGCTATCGCCTTCGATTAGATCCAATTGAAAGAACACTAGCTTGGGATGGTCTGAGTTGAACTGAAACCGATACCAGTCGTCACCACTCGGACTCTCGACTACTTTCTGGCGCGGCGTTCCAGGAACCGGTATATATTCGACCTCGTCCCCCGAAGCGAAAACGGTTTGTCCCAGAACCATCGGATTGGCATCTTCCCAGCGGTGCACCGGACCTGCTTTTAACGCAGTGGAGACCGGCCAACGCTCGACGCGAAGCTGATACCGCACGCCGGTCGAGGAGCCTGAAAGCTCGAGCTCGGGCGCAGTGGCATACTTCACTCGAAAGACGGCGAAAACGTCCGGGTCGCCCGAATGCAAGTCCTTTTCGAGCAAACAATCCCGGCCTGCGACAAGTCTCATTTTCACCACAGCGGCGGGATCGAGTGCCGCGGGAGACTCGATCGAAAACAACAAATGATAGCTGTTGCCAGGAGTCCACTCAGACAGCCGAATCGTTTCGTGTCTTACTGTTCCAGATTTGTTAAACACTTGCTGGGACGATGGGGCAGCGAGCAGAAGAACCGCAAACAGGGCGAGTAAGAGGGGACGCATGACGATTTAGTAGTTCGACACAACTATCTCAGTATATAGGAGACGCTGCCTCTTTCTGCCTAGGATCGATCCGCGCGCGTGGCGTTAGCTCGGGCAGACAGCAATTCGGTTTCGGTCCTGGCCGAATCGTGAACCCCGTTGCGCTTCTGAAGAATTCACAGAAACGAAATTGTTTCGAAAGGCTGCGTCGAGTATAATGCATTGCAGCTTCGAGAGGTCATGCCTGGCGCGCGAAAAGA
>JBGPSX010000525.1:0-2544 GCA_041490325.1 Bryobacteraceae bacterium
CTTCTCGCCGCTCCCCGCGATCCGCTGGCTTACGTGAATCCGCTGATCGGAACGCAGAAAAGCAAAATCGGTTATGGCGGCACGATGCCGTTCGTTTCGCCTCCGTTCGCCATGACCAACTGGACTCCGCAGACGCGCCAGAACAAGATCAGCGTCACGTCGTATGAGTATGACGATACGTCCATCACCGGCTTCATCGGCACTCATCAGCCTGCCATCTGGATGGGCGACTACGGTTACATCACCTTGATGCCGCAAGTCGGGGAGCTCCGCACCACGCCGGAAGCCCGCGGGCTCGCTTTCTCGCACAGCGACGAAACCGCCAGCCCGGATTACTACGCCGTATCGCTCCGCACTGCGGACGGGGCGCGCATCCGCGCCGAAATGACGGCCACGGAGCGTTGCGCGTTTCTGCGCTTCCAGTTCCCCAGCGCCGGCGTCGCGCGAGTGCTGGTCGAAATGTCCCGGCCGGGCGTTTCCGGCTTTGCCGCGGTCGATCCGAAGACGCACGAGATCACCGGCTACAACCCTCACCGCATGGATTCTCACTTGGGTCCGTTCAAGCTGCCGAACTTCAAAGGCTACTTCGTCGTTCAATTCCGGCATGCGCCACAGAACACCGGAACCTACGGCCTGGAAAACGCGGACGCGTCGGCGAGCCGCGGAGCATTCGCCGAATTTCGCCCGGGTGAATTCGTGGAAGTCCGCGTGGGCACATCGTTCCTGAGCATCGATCAGGCCCGTGCGAATCTCGACCATGAAATCCCGGCGTGGAATTTCGACGCGGCGCGCGCTAAGCTGCGTTCGGCGTGGGAGGAAAAACTGGGCCGCCTCGAAGTGGAAGGCGCTAGCGATCGCGAAAGAACTCGCCTCTACACCGCGCTCTATCACTCGCTGCTTTATCCGCGAGTCTTCTCCGAATATGGCCGTTACTACAGTGCCTTCGACGATCGGGTGCACACGGGCGAAAGCTACACGGCGTTTTCGATCTGGGATACGTTCCGCGCCGAAAACAGCCTGCTCACGCTGTTTGCCCCGGAGCGGATCGATGGCATGATCACCGCGCTCCTTCAGAATTTCCAGGAAGGCGGATGGATGCCGAAATGGCCGAACCCGTCCTACACCAACATCATGATCAGTACTCACGCCGACTCGCTGGTCACGGAGGCAATCCGCAAAGGATTCCACGGCTTCGATCGCGAGCTTGCCTGGAAGGCCGTCTACAAAGACGCCATGGTTCCGCCCGACGGCGACACCTCGCGGCGCTGGCTCGATCGCGAAGAAGGGACGCCGTACGAAGCGCGCGCCGGACTCACTTACTACAAACAGCTTGGTTACATTCCCACTGACAAGACCGACGAAGCCGCATCCCGTACGTTGGAGGACAGCTACGATGACTGGTGCGTGGCGCAGATCGCGAAGGCTCTCGGCCGCGACGAGGATTACCGCTTCTTTCTCCATCGCTCTCTGAACGATCGCAATTTGTTCAATCCCACACTCGGGCTGATGAACGGCAAAACATCGGATGGGCATTGGGCCCCGATCGGAGGTTCGCAGGACACAAACGAAAATCGCTCCGTGGCAGGTTGGACCGAAGGCGATGCCTGGGTCTACACATGGTCGCCGCTGCACGATCAGGCGGGACTGATCCAACTTATGGGCGGCCGCGAAGCATACGCGGCGAAACTCGACGCGCACTTCAGCGGCGGACACAACGTGCACCGCAACGAGCCGAGCCATCACTACGCGTACTTATATGACTTCGCCGGCGAGCCCTGGAAGACGCAGGCGAAAGTGCGCGAAATCGCCGCGGCCGAATATGGATACGACGCCGGCGGCCTGGATGGCGACGACGATTGCGGTCAGATGTCCGCGTGGCTGCTGTTTACCGCGATGGGTTTCTACCCGGTCAATCCGGCCAGCGGCGAGTACATGATCGGCAGCCCCATGTACAGCCGCGCGAGCATCCGGTTGCAAAACGGGAAAACGTTCCGTGTCGAAGCGGAGAATGTCTCAGCCACAGATCTCTACATTCAGTCGGCGATGCTCAACGGAAAACCCTTGAACGATCCGCTCATCACCTGGGAGCAGATTCAATCCGGCGCGACGTTGAAATTCAGAATGGGCCCGAAGCCGTCGCGTTTTGGAAGCGATTGGCAGCCTGCCCCAATCCCGTCGAAATAGCCGGCCGCTAGCTCAAAAATGAAGGCTTCAACACTTCCTCACACCATTGTTGGAAACTGATCGGGGTCGTGTTCTCGGGAGTTCGTGGTTCTATGCTGTCGAGGCCGTTGTCCTTAACGGCATGCATGACTACCGAGTCCTGGTTGTGGCATCGTTCACGAAAACATTCATCCGTCGGCCGGATACGACCATCTTGATGTGGTTCCACCCGTTCTCGCGGAGCGGCGCCCGCGTTTGATATTGCGGAAAGAGGTCCCATAGCAGGACACCATGAGTCTGCGGCGCATACTGCATGCAGGCCCGGAAGGCCGGACAGCTCGGATCAGGCCTAAGGTATAAGAGCTCGAAATTACCTTCGTC
>JBGPSX010000526.1:0-2542 GCA_041490325.1 Bryobacteraceae bacterium
CGCTCAAGCTCCCTTCTGATCCGGCCGATAAGTGGATAGCTTATGTTACGGCCCTACTCCAAGCTCGCCACTTTCCTCGCGCTGTTGACGCCCGCCATCGCCAGCGCTCAAACTGAACCCGCTCTCTGGCGCTTCGTTCACCCCGACGCCAAGGCGCTCATGAGCCTGGACTGGCGGCGCGTCGGACACTCCCACATCGGCGCTATGCTCCGCGAGAAGTTCCTCAACGGCAACGCCGGACCCGCCATGCCCGGCATCGAGTTGCTGGATGACATCGACCGTTTTGTAATTTCATCTCCCGGCCGAAAATCCCTCGATGACCCAGAGGCGCCACTGCTGGTCGCCGTCGGCGGCCACTTCGACTTGGCCAAGGTTCGCAAGCTCCTCACCAGCCACGGCGCCAAGCCGCAAGCCTTCAACTCCTTCCAGGTCTACCGGCCGCAGGGCAAGAACGCCAAGGATCTCGCGGTCGTGCTCCTCGACGCCCAAACTCTGCTCGTTGGCGATTCGCGCTCGATCTTCGCCAGCCTGGAGCGCAACGCGTTCACGCCACCAACTCCGGAAGCGAACTCCCTCCTCGCGCGCGCCGCCGCCATGGAAGCGAACTATGACGCCTGGGCCATCATTACTTCACCCGATGCGCTGGCCAGCGATCGTCTCACCAGACTGCTGACCGGCGGCGAACTCGGCGCTGAAGCACGCGGCTTCGAGCTCGGCTTCTCCCTGCGAAATGGGCTGGCCGCTGAATTCGCGATCATGTTCGATACCGAGGCCGCGGCCAAGCGAATGTCTTCCGAGCTATCCAAAATGGTCAAGCTGGCCGTCAAGGACAAAATGGGCGAACCAGCCATGCTCGACCTCGAGAAGAAATTCAAATTCTCCGCCGAAGGCAATGCCGTCCGAGTCAGCATGCGCCTCACACAACAGGAACTGGAAAAGAATGCCAAAGTCTTCGCCGAATCCAGGAAACGATCCACCGCTGACTTGGCCCGAGTACGCCCCCTCATGACGCCCATTGTGCCGGTAAAACCCGAAAACAAGATGATCCGCATCGAGGGCCTGGACGAAGGCATCCGCGAAATTCCAATCAAGCAGCCGTAGCCTCAGAAACCGCCCTCCACCGATTGCGCTACATTTGCGGTATGGCGAAAGGCAATCGTGAGCTCTTCGAAATCCGCTGCCCGTGTTGCGAAGCGACCCTGCAAGTCGACCCCGAATTGAAGGTGGTCATCAGTCACGAAGAACACAAACGTCCGCCCGCCATCGAAGACCTCGGCGCGGCCGTCCAGAAGCTCAAAGGCGAGGAAGCACGGCGTGGTGAGGTGTTCAACAAGTCCTTCGAAGATCACAAGAGCCACCACAAAGTCCTCGAACGGAAATTCGACGAGCTTCTCAAACAGGCCAAGGACAATCCCGACGCCCCTAAGCCCAAGCGTCCATTCGACTTCGACTAAAGACCCCCTGACCGTGCTCAGATGAATAACTTGCCCTGCTTAAGGTGCGCTCCTTACGCAACCTAGGTGAGAGCCCTATCTGTCTGTACCGTCTCACAGCCGATGGTTGCGTGTAGATCGAAATAGGCGGTGACATGTGAGAAAACGGTTTATCGTATCTCTGGCGTTCGGCGCGGTGGGGCTTGCAGCCGGGATCCCAGTCGGCAGTTTGCTCGGCCTCAGCAATCTTCAGGGTGTGATCGCCTGCACGGCTGGTGGCCTGTTCATTGGCTATCTTCTGAGCATCTTTCTCGATATCTTCGTGACCAACACCACGAACACAACTGAAAACCCCGAGTAGTGTAGGCTTCAGCCTGCCGCCGGCTTCAGCCGGGCTCCGAGTTTCCCTGTCCCGGCAACATCCATGCGCTAGAATCGTACACGATGAACGATCTAGTGCTGCGTAGCAAAGACGGCGAAATTGGAATCCTGACAGTCAACAATCCCCCGGTCAACGCCCTGAGCCCGGGCGTCCCCGAAGGCATCGTCGCCGGCATCGAGGAATTTGAGAAAGACGGCGATGTGAAGGCCATCATTTTAGTCGGCGGCGGCCGAACCTTCATCGCCGGCGCCGACATCCGCGAGTTCGGCAAGATCACTTCCAGTGCCGATCGCCGAAAAGGGCCCGCCTTCAATAGCATTCTGGATCGCGTCGAGCACGCCACCAAGCCGGTGGTCGCCGCAATTCATGGAACCGCGCTCGGCGGTGGTCTTGAGACCGCCATGGCCTGCCACTATCGCGTGGCCGTGCCATCCGCGCAGGTCGGACAGCCCGAGGTCAAGCTCGGCATTATTCCGGGTGCCGCCGGGACGCAGCGCCTGCCCCGCCTCGCGGGCGTCGCCAAAGCGGTGGAAATGTGCGCTGCCGGCGATCCCATCAGCGCCGCCGACGCCTTCAAGTACGGCATTGTCGATCAGATCGTCGAAGGCGACTTGCTTCAGGGCGCCATTGCGTTCGCTCGCACCAAAGCTGGCACTCCTCCACGCCGCACACGCGATCTCCAGGACAAGCTCGGGAACGATCAGAGCAACGCCCCCGTCTTCGCCGC
>JBGPSX010000527.1:0-2511 GCA_041490325.1 Bryobacteraceae bacterium
GCTGACCCGCACCATCAACTTCTACGGCCAGCAGGCCGGGCTCTTCAAGGATGTGAAGGAGAACCTGACCGGCGATGACGTGCGCGAAGGCCTCACCGCGGTGGTGAGCGTAAAGCTGCCGCAACCGCAATTCGAAGGACAGACCAAGGGCAAACTGAACAGCGACATTCAGGGCTACGTAGTGCAGTTTGTCAACGAGAAACTGGGCGAGCACTTCGACAAAAACCCGGCCGTAATGCGGAAGATCGTTTCCAAGGCGATCGACGCCGCTCGCGCACGCGAGGCGGCACGCAAGGCGCGCGATCTGACGCGTCGCAAGGGCGCGCTCGATTCCGGAGGCCTGCCCGGCAAACTGGCGGACTGCCAGGAGAAAGATCCGGAGCGTTGCGAGCTGTTTCTGGTCGAGGGCGAGTCGGCCGGCGGTACCGCGAAGTCTGGACGTGACCGCCGTTATCAGGCCATTCTGCCGCTAAAAGGCAAAATCCTGAACGTGGAAAAAGCGCGCTACGACAAGATGCTCGGCCACGAGGAAATCCGGTCCATGATCACTGCCATTGGAACCGGTATCGGCTTGACCGACTTCGACGTCACCAAGCTGCGCTATCACAAGATCATCATCATGACCGACGCGGACGTGGACGGTTCGCACATCCGCACGCTGTTGCTGACTTTCTTCTTCCGCCACATGCAGGAGTTGATCAAGCGAGGCAACGTGTACGTGGCGCAGCCGCCGCTCTATCGCATCAAGAAAGGCAAGAGCGAGAAGTACATTAAGGACGACAAGGAATTCACGCGCGAGATCCTGCGCCGCGCCACTGAGAATCTCGTAGTTGAAACCAAGGGCGGCGTGAAACTGGAAGGCGCCGAACTACGCAGCTTCCTCATGTCGCTCGATGAGACTCAGCAGATGTTCCGGCGCGTGGAACGGCGCATGCGCGATGCGCGCGTAGTGGAGGTCCTGGCAAATGTCGAGTTTAAGATCGACACCAAAGCGGATTTCCACGAGAAAGAGAACCTGGAGCCTGTCGCTGTGGCGTTGAAGGCCGCCAAAGTCGAAGCAACCATCGAACCCGAAGAAGAGCACGGGGCTTGGCGCGTGGAGTATCGCGACCCGACCAACGCAACGCGCAACATCGGCGTCGACTTGGTCTTGCAACCGGAATACCGCCGCATGCGGGCCCTGGCGCGCCAAATGTCCAAATACAATCAACCCCCGTTCCAAGTGATTCGCGAGTCCAAGACGGAGTCACAACCCGGCTGGCGGGAATTGCTCGACTACGTGAAGAGCGAAGGTATGCGTGAAGTCTCCATCCAGCGCTACAAGGGACTGGGCGAGATGAATGCCGAGCAGCTTTGGTCCACCACCATGAACGCCGAAACTCGCACGCTGCTCAAGGTTGATCTGCACGATCTGGCCGAGACCGAGACCATCTTTTCGACGCTGATGGGCGAGGACGTCGAGAGCCGCCGCAAGTTCATCGAAGAAAACGCGCTAGACGTGCGCAACCTGGACGTTTAACAGAGCCGTGACCAAAGGGAGCGGTCCTAAAGTTCCCGGTCCAAATAAATCCGCTTAACCCTAGCATGAATCCCGCACAGCACGCTGTAGGAAATCGTCCCGGCCAGGCGAGCCATCTGCTGCGCGTCAATCGAAGCGCCGCCCTCCGACCCCAGCAGCGTCACGGCATCCTCCACTTGAACCGGCGGGCAATGCGTGACGTCAATGGTAGTCAGGTCCATCGAAACTGCGCCGACGATCGGCGCCAGTTGACCCTTCACAATCACGCGCCCCTTGCCCGATAGCCGGTGCGGTATGCCGTCGGCGTAACCTGCCGCCAGTACGGCGATACGCATCGGCTCCGTGGCGCGAAACATTCCGCCGTATCCCACCAGCGCCCCCGCCGGAAGGTCCTTCACCGCCAGGATCGCCGCCTTCCACGTCAGAGCCGGCCGGACATCCAGCAAGCGAGGTGGCGCGGTTCCTTTGGCGACCGGCGAAACGTAACCATAGATGGCATGCCCGGGCCGTACCATCCGCTGCCAAGCCCCGCGCCGGCCATAGGCGACCGGTGTGCTGCTCGAAAGATGCAGGAATGCAGGATTGACGCCGCCGCGCGCCAGTTCCGAACAGATGCCGGAGAAAACGCGCTCCTGCTCCTCGGTTTGTGAACTGGCGTAGTTCGCTGCCGAAGCGAAGTGCGTCATGAGCCCTTCCAGTTGCGTGTTCCGCGCTGCACTCACCGCCTCCAGGATTTCAGCAGCGGACGCGCGCGTTCCCAAGCGTCCCATGCCGCTGTCGATTTTCAGATGATATCCGGCTTTGGCGACGCGCCCGGCCGCCATGCGATCCCAATCCGCGATATCGGAGAGCGAGTGGATCACCGGCGTCAGGTTGTATTCGAGCAGTCCGGCGCGTTCGGCCGGCAGAAAGTCCGCCATCACCAGAATGCGTGCTTCAATTCCACGATCCCGCAGTATTGCGCCTTCTTCCACATTGCTGACCGCCAGCCA
>JBGPSX010000528.1:0-2498 GCA_041490325.1 Bryobacteraceae bacterium
GCCACCGTGATCGAGCAATGTCTGGCGCGATAGAGCCAGCCCCAAGCCGAGCCCGTTCTTCTTGCCGCTGGTGACGAAAGGCTGGAAGAGTCGCGCGCGAAGCGCTGGACTGATACCCGGTCCAGTGTCTTCCACGCGCACCACAATGCTATCGGCCTCCGCTAGCGACCGGATCGAAATCGTTCCGGCGGACCGCATGGCTTCGAGGGCATTCTCAAACAAGTTCGCGAAAACGCGCTCCATCCTGGCGCGTTCCATGGGACATTCCAAACCGTCTGTCAAATTGGTATTCAACTCGACCTTGCGTGCATCCGCCGCCGGTGCAACCGTGGCCCAAGCTGCTGCAATCACCTCCCGCAAGCTGCACATCTCATTGGCATCCGACTTCCCGCGCGCCGCGTTCAGGAGCTGCTGCAGCATGTCCTGAATCCCGCGCGAGGCGCGATAGATGTTTTTGGCAAGCCGCTTGGTCTGCTCCTCAGTAAGATGGCTGTCCACCAACATTTCGGCCCCGGCGTATATCGCAGCTAGAGGATTGCGCAAATCATGCACAATCGACGTGGAGAGTTGACCGATGGTTGAGATGCGCTCCCGGCGAATCAGTTCCTCGCGTGCCGTCCGGATCGACTCGCACATGCTCCGGAAGGTTTCCGCCAATCTGCCCAGTTCATCCTGGCTCTTGACGTTGATGTGATAGTCGTAGTTCTGCTTTGCAATTTCAGCGGCGGCGCGATCGAGCTCCTCCACCGGATGCATGATCTTGCGCGCCACCAGGTACGTGACCGCGAGAGCAGTCACCAGTGCCAGCAACCACAGAGCGATGATCTGGCGGCGCAACGCAGTCAGCCGCTGCGACGCTGCTGCGAAGGATCTCAAAATGAAGAGCTGGCCCACCGAGGCGCCACCGACATCGAGTAGCGGACGCGGAAGCGCAAGATAATCCGAGATCGCCGGAGAACTGGGGTTCTTCAGCAGTTCCGCGGTAACTCGAGACGTGGTCGCCGGATCAAGCGTAGAAGTGACCACACGGTCGCCGGAAACAAAAATATACTCGCTGCCGCCGGTGGAATCTTTCAAAGTTTGAGCAACGCGATCGTCGACTTTGTAACCAGCCACCAGCACATCCAGGAGGGCCCATCCACCGGCCGATTGAACATACACAGGCGTGATCACCACCTGAAACAAGTGATCGCCTTTTTGGACAAAGCCTGAGGCCTGCGTCGGAAAGCGCGATTCCGCCACCCGCACCATCGGTAAATCATCGTTGGGCGCGAAGGAAGCTGGAGCACCCAAACTAGCGATCACTCTTCCCTGCCCGTCTGCGACCAAAAAGAACGCATCCTCCGTCGAAACCTTGGACCATAGTTCTCCCGCGGTATCGCGAATGGTGGCCTGATCGCCGGTACCGAACGCTTTGCGGACGTCCGACATCGTGCTCAGAATCTGACTGACCGATGCGAGCAAATTAGCGCGCGCTTTCCAGAGCGACTCGTAGGCCTGAAAACTCGCCTTGGCCTCCTGTTCCACGCTGGCGTAGGTTGTTCGAATGACGCTGCGCTGGACCAGCCAGCCGGCGATGGCGAAGAGCAGCGTCATTACCACCGAAGTGGGGATCAGAATCTTCCACAGGAGCGACAGTCGTGAAAACTTCATCGCTTTGGTCCCGCGTAACTGCCCGACTCGACCAGGGGCGGATAGTCCTTTCCGTACTTGTTCTTGTGCGGAGGTTGAAGATAACCACTCTCCGACACCGAAATGGACGCAAGCTGAACGTGATCGTCCGAGATCTCGACGGTGCGGCTCAAGGCGGTCAACGTTTGTTCGGTGGCCCTTTCATGAAAAACCCGCATGCGGTAGGAGCCGTCCGGAACGCCTCTCAGCTCGAACGCGCCGCTCTTATTCGACACCGCGTAATAGGGCGACTTTAGTACAACGATCACGGCGCTCATAGTCGGATGAATATTGCAGAAAACGCGCACCACGCCTTCGCGGCGGAACGAAATGGATCGGCTGGTGCCGGGCGGATAGAGGCCGATATCAAAAATCTGACCATTGTAGTTCGAAAATGCATTGTGAAAAATCGGATCGTTGTTTGGAAAGTCGACTGAAGTGCCCACCATGACGGGAAGCACGTGCGGAGAGAACGTCTTGTCTTTTTGAACCATCTCCGCATGGCGCACTTTGGCCGGCAGAGCCGTACCCTCCAGCGGTTCCAGCCAGATCACGACGCCGGAATAGTCGGCGTGTTTCCGCACGTTTGGATCTTGCGACAACACCAATTGCACTTGCCCGGTAATGGTCGCGGCGACGACCTTTCCAGGCAGCGGGGACACCGCCAGGCAGACCATCGCCGGCAGCCAGCGAGCCCAACGGATTTTAGAAAAGATAGGCGATCGCCAAGTCATAGTGATCGTTCAAACGATTCCCAACGCGGAGGTACGAGGTTCTAACCTGCCCGCCTTCGAGACTCACGACAACGTTGGGCGCCAGCCGATACA
>JBGPSX010000529.1:0-2478 GCA_041490325.1 Bryobacteraceae bacterium
CGGCAGGCGTGGCAGCCTGGATGACCGGCTTTCGATCCTGCCGGAGTTGCGCTCGGCAGTTTTGGAGCCTTCGAGTATCGTCATCGATCCCGATTCCCGGCTGACCCAGCTTGGCTTGCTCCCGATCTGTCCCGAAAAAGACTACTACTTCTTTGAGAGCCGTGCATACGGTGGCGACAGCGCCGAACCGCTATCCCGGCTGGCGAGCCGCTGGGCGGCGGAAACGTTCGACGGCATCGAGGCGCATCCCTACATCCGCACGGGACTCGACGCCAAACAGTTTCGCACCACGATCAGCTTGGGAGTGGGCGAGAATCCAGCCAAGCGCCTGGACGATCGGTTCGAAGAAGAGCTTCTGAAGCTGGCGCCGCGTCCGATTCTGATCGACAAAGGCGCGGGCGGCGAAGAGGCCGAGCGTGTCGAGCGGGCAGTTTCAAAAGCGGGCACCGGCATCGAGGTGTGGAATGGATCGTTCGCCGGATTCGCCGAGCATATCGCCCGAAGCGGTTTGTATATTGGTTACGATTCCGCGGGCGGGCACGTGGCCGCGGCTTGCGGAGTCCCTCTGATCAGCATCTTCGCCGGATACGCGTCCGAGCGGATGTTCCAGCGTTGGCGGCCGAGTGGGCCGGGTCCGATTCACGTATTGGACGCCGCGCACACCGATCCGCGGCCGCTGCTCAGTCGCGTCGAAGCGCTATTGCGGGATCCACGCGCATAGCTCGCAACGCCGGAATATAGGACGCTAGCAGCGCTGTGACCGCCAGAACCGCCGACACGGCCAGAAACGTGGCGGGGTCGGCGGGCGATTCGGCGAACAGCAACGTTCGCAGAAATCGGGTGAGTGATAGAGCCCCGATTAGGCCGCCCGCGAGCCCCCATAACGTCATCATCATGCCATGTTTCAGCACCAGCCCAAGAACATCGCGCGGCTCTGCGCCGAGCGCCATGCGGATCCCGATTTCCGGCGTCCTCTGTTGGACGGAAAATGCAGTGACGCCGTAGATCCCGATCGCGGCCAGCAACAACGCAACCAGCGCGAATGCCCCGATCATCTGCAACGCGAAGCGTCGTTGTGCAATAGATCGATACATCACTTCGTTCATGGTCTTGATCCCGAACACGGGCAGGTCGCGGTCTACAGCTTGGATCTCGCGGCGCAGCGGCTCGCTCAATCTGGAAGGAGTCGAGGTGGTTTTGAGAAAGACCGTCATCGCGTATCCCGAATTCTGGTAAGTGGGAAAGTATGCGTGAGGCACGCTGGCAGCATCCAGACTGTCGGTCTTGATGTCTCCAACTACGCCCACGACAGTCACCCAAGGCGCGCGGGGGTTTCGTCCGAATCTCACCCGCTTGTTGATGGGATCTTCATTGGGCCAGAATGTTTTCGCGGCCGCTTCATCCACCAGTATCACCGGCGAAGTCAGGCGATCGTCGGCATCCGTGAAGAATCGGCCTCGTACCAGCGGTGTTCCCAAGACGCGGAAAAAGTCGGGGCTCACGCCGGCAGTTTTGGCGATGAGCGCTCGATCGGATGACTTGTTTTCCAGAGTCATTGGCGTAGAGCGCCATCCGATCAAAGGAATGCTATCGCCGGTGCCCATCGAAGCAAATTCGACGCCGGGCAGCGTGCGGACTCTGCGCAGAACTTCGCGCATGAAAGTATTGCGGGCTTCCGGTTTCCCGTAGGGAGCCCTGGTGGGATCGTTGGGCGCGGGCATCCACAAGCTCGCGATCAGCACGTTCTTCGGATTGAAGCCTGGATTTACCTCCAGCAGATTCCAAAAGCTTCGCAGCAGCAGGCCGGCGCCCGCCATCAGCATCAGGGAAAGTGCGATCTCGCAAGCCACCAGCGCACTGCGGAAGCGGTGCTGCGACCTGCCACCGCTCGAACCGCGCGAACCTTCCTTCAAGTTACCGGCCAAGCTCGTGTTAGAAAGCTGTAGAGCAGGAACCAGTCCGAAGGCGATGCCCGTCGCGAGCGAGACTCCGATGCAGAACACCAGCACGGACCAGTTCATGCCAACTTCGTGGAGTCTCGGCAGACTCATCGGCGCTAGCCGGATCAGCAGCGCTTCGAGCCAATAGACCAGCAGCAGTCCGGCGGCTCCCCCAGCCAGCGACAGCAGCAGGCTCTCACTCAGCAGCAACCGGATCAAGTGACCGCGCGACGCTCCGAGCGCTATCCGCACTGCAGTTTAGCGCTGGCGCGCCGAGGACCGCGCCAGAGCCAGATTCGCCAGGCTCACCGAGCAAATCAACAGCACGAATCCAACCGCGGCCAACACGATCAGCAGCATCGTTCGAACTTTGCCGACCAGGTCCTCTTGAAGTGGTACCAGACGCGGTGACCATCTTGCGGCCGCGGGATACTCGTTCGCAAATTGTCCGCTGAGTTGCGACGCAAAGGCTTCGAGCTTGGAGCGGGCCTGCTCGGTGGTCAGTCCGGGTTTCAAAGTGGCGATCGCGCCAGGGATC
>JBGPSX010000530.1:0-2476 GCA_041490325.1 Bryobacteraceae bacterium
CGGTGACCACAATCTTCGCGAACTTGGTGGGCAGGTCGGTGGTTTCCGCTATTACCCAGACTCCGGCTTCCGGGCCCTTCGCGCTGCTCACGATTCCACCGATGTTGTCGCCATTGACGCGGATAACCGACGCACCTTGTTGAGCATTCATGCAGGCGGCAGCCAAGGTTCCCACGTAGATCAGTCTTGAAATTCTCATGTGGTAGCTCCAGTCACGATTGCGGACAGTATACACCCAGGCGATTCGATGTAATGCGCCTCACGAGCGGCGATGTCATCAGGGTTGTAGTCAGGGCCATGATGACCAGCATCGAAAATAATGTCGGCGACAGGATTCCAAGGTCGAGACCGATATTCAGCACCACCAGCTCCACCAGACCACGTGTATTGAGCAAGACGCCGAGAGCGAGCGAGTCGCGCGTGCCGTAGCCCATCAGCCTAGCGCCAGCGAACGCGCCACCGACCTTGCCGACGACAGCAACGCTGACGATCAGCAGAACGTACAGCCACTGGCTTGCTCCTTGAATCAGACCGATGTTGGTCCGAAGACCGTTATAGCTGAAGAAGATTGGTATCAGCACCAGCATGGCGATCGGTTCCAATCGCGCGGAGACAGCTTCGGTGACGGCATTGTTTCGAGGCCAGACGACGCCGGCGAGGAATGCTCCGAACAACGCGTGCAGACCTGCGGCTTCGGTAAGCCAGCTCGAGAGGCAGAGGAAAATCACGACCATGGGCAGTTCGTTCACAAATGCGTAGCGGCGGCTCGCGCTACGCAATAGAATGCGGATCGGGCCCAGCATCAGCACGACGTAGCCGGCCAACATCGCGAGCGAGATAAGAATGGACGAGCCGCCATCGCCGGATCGCGAGATCGCCGTAATCCAAGCGAGCATCGACCAAGCCGCAACGTCATCGAACGCCGCGCACGCGATGGCGATGTGTCCCAGGCGCGTTCCACTCAAGCCATGATCGCGGAGGATCCGTGCCAGAACGGGAAACGCGGTGATGCTCATTGACACGGCAATGAAAAGCGAGAAGGGCAGGATCGGAGTAGAGGGTGGCGCCAGGGCATGCAAAGGTTGCGCGAGCGCCAGACCTGAACTGAACGGTACGACGATGCTCAGCAGCGCCGACACGCCCGCCACGTGTCGAGACTTGCGCAGTTCCGACAAGTCGAGACGCATGCCCACCAGGAACATGAACAGAATGAGGCCAATTTGACTGAGATTATTCAACGCCGGCAGGCTGGCGAGTGGGAAAAGCCGGGCATATAACGATGGAGCTATCCAGCCAAGAAACGACGGACCGAGTAGCAGGCCGGCAATGATCTCGCCCATTACCGGAGGCTGTCCGAAACGACCGATGATCCCGTGCAATAGCCGGCAGACCGCTAATATCACGGCGATCTGTACGAGCAAGAGTGCGAGCGTCAAAGACTCAGCGGCCGCTCGCAGACGTCGGCGTAGGAGCTCCAGCGGGCGAGTTCAAAAACTTGATCAATTCGCGATAGAAAATCTCGGGCGATTCCAGATGCGGCACGTGCCCGACGTTCGGGATTAAGACCAGCTCCGCTCCGCCGGGAATCGAGTCGGCGATATGTTTGGCTTGCACCGGAAAATTCGGACCATCCTTGTCGCCGCCGATCACCAGCGTCTTGACCTTGATGTGCGCCCAATCGTGGACCACGGGATCGAGGTACAACATCTGCTGATAGATCGACCGCACCATCGCAAGGCGCGGCCAATCGCCGCTGAGCGTCGGTGCGTAGAGAATACGCACGTACTGTTCGTATTCGGGTTTCCACGCCCCGGGCGACGGGAAGTAGCGCCGGATATTCGCGTAGAAGGCTTGGTACATCTGATCGTGCGTCTGCGCCATGGTTGCTTTGTACGCCTCGTCGGCGCTGCGCCAAGGACGTTCCCAACGGATGTCGGTGAGTCCGATCGGATCGTAGATCACTGCGCGCTCGGTGATGTCGGGATAGGTCGCGACGAAGCGTGCCGTCAGCATCCCGCCCATGGAATGTCCGATGACCGCCGTTTTGGTGACCCCGAGCGACTGAAGTAGCTTGCGCGTGTTCAGAGCCATGTCATGAAAGTTGTAAGGGATGATCGGCTTCGAAGATCGCCCGAAACCGATCTGATCGGGCACAACGACGCGGAAGCCTTCTTTGCGCAGCACTTCGATGGGTCCGGCGAAATAAAACCCGCCAAAGTTCATGCCGTGGAACAGGACCACCGTGCGGCCGTTGGGCTGGCCGGCGGGCGGAATGTCCATGTACGCCATGCGCACATCCTGACCGTAGAGCGTCAGCGGAAAATACGCCACCGGGTACGGATACTGGATGTCATCGTAGGTGATGCTGCCCGGCTTAACGTCGGCCGGCGCCTTCGGAAGTGGTTCGCGCTGATCTTGCGCGGAGAGCGACAGTACAAAGCAGCATGCAAAAAAGGAGAGGGCGCGTTTTGCCAAG
>JBGPSX010000531.1:0-2475 GCA_041490325.1 Bryobacteraceae bacterium
CAGATCGAGCGTGACGCGTCTCAAAAGCGTGCGGCGATCCGCTTCCGGTGACGGCTGCAAGCCTTCGCGCTGCAGGCGCTCCACAATGAACGCATCGATGGCATTGTGAATCGGAGTCTTGGGGCCGGTCACTTCCGGAACGAGCGGCCGCTTCACGGCTTCATACGACCAATGCTTCTCGTAAACAGCGCCCTCAGCTACCCAGCGCCGTATGGTGTCCTTCTGTGCCGCGGTCAGCTCCTTGTGAGCATACTGTGGCGGCATGATCTTGGCCGGAGTGGCGGCGAAGATACGCTGCACAATAGCGCTCTGATCCGGCGAGCCAGGAACAATCGGGATCACGCAGGACTTGGTTTTCCGCAGCGCAGCATCGCGGATGTCGAGCCGCAATTCCGCCATGCGAGCCCGCTGGTCGGGACCGTGACACCGAAAGCAGGTGTCCGACATGATGGGCCGGATATCGCGATTAAACCGGACCGGCCCACTAGCAGCATCGACGCCGCAACCCAGCAGCGTAAGCCCAACCGCAGTCCGAATCACCAACATGACTGTATTCTATCGGATGTGGCGCACGCACTCATGCGTGCCGCGTTCACACTGGTGTGAACGCCTGGGTTTCAGCCAAAGAAGTGTTCGCATGAGTGCGAACACGGCACGCAAGAGTGCGTGCGCCACGGGTCAATCCTCGCGGAGGACTCGGATTGGGTCCAGCCTGGAAGCGCGCCGCGCTGGTAGATAACATGCGATCCCGGCCGCGAGAAGCAACACCACCGCGACCGCCAGGAAAGTTCCGGGATCCTGGGCGCTGACGCCGAACAGCAACGAGCTCAAGACCCGCGTCAAGGCTAAGGACCCTAACAATCCGAGCATCACGCCGATCACTCCGAGCCGCAGCCCCTGGCTCATCACCATCGCGAGTACACTCTTCGCTTCGGCGCCGAGCGCCATGCGAATCCCGATCTCGCGCGAGCGCTGGCTCACCAGGTATGAAATAACGCCGTAAATCCCGACCGCTGTCAACACCAGCGCGATCCCGCTGAACGACGAAAGCAGGATCAGCGCTATGCGCTGTGGCGCAAGGCTTTCGGAAATGCTGTGCTCCAGAGTTTCGATCCGCGCAAGCGGCATGTTCTGATCCAGCGTTCGAACCGAGGAATCTACCGTGCCCAACGCGGCGGCTGGGTCGCCCGTGGTGCGAACCAGCAGCGTCATCTGCGCCTGATAGTTCTGCAGCAGAGGCAAGTACATTATGGGAGTCAGCGGCTCGTTGAGATTTCTGTACGTGAAGTTGCGCGTAACGCCCACCACTTCGCGCCATGAGTCGCCCACCTTGATATGCCGGCCCAAGCCATGTCCGTCCGGCCAGTACCGCCGTACGAGCGCCTCGTTGACCACAACAACCCCCGGCGCGCTCTCGCGATCCTGCCACGAGAAGTCGCGTCCTTCGGCCAGCGGAATTCGCATCGTGCGCAAGTATTGTGGGCCAGCGTAATCGGTGACGATCGCCGGTTCTTCATTGGCTCCAGGTGTGTAGCCCTCGATCGATACTCGCACCGAGTTGCCGCCGCCATCACCGCGCAACGGCACGAAGCTGACCAGGCTCGCCGACTCGATGCCCGGCCGCGACTGCACATCCTCGAGTAACCGCGTGAAAAACTGCTGGCCTTTGCCGTGGTCGTATCCATTCAGGAAAGCGTTGAACGTGGTGAGCAGCACATTGCGAGTCTCGAAACCAAGTGGAGCTGCGAGCGAGGCTCGCAGGCTGCGCGCGAACAACCCGGCGCCGATCAGGGCGATCATCGAGAGTGCTATCTGAGACACGACCAGTGCACGCCGCAGAATCGACCAACCGCGTGCGCCCGTGCTTCCTCGCGATCCCTGCTTCAGCGATTCCGCGAGATCCGACCGGCTGGCCTGCAAAGCCGGAACCATGCCGAAGACGAAACCCGTGAGTAGGACTACTGCGAGCGAGAAGCCCACAACGAAACGATCCACTGAAAGATTGAGATTCGCCGTGATACCACCGAACGATGGCAACAGCGCAATGAGACTTCCGCCGGTCCAGAAAGTGAGCATGATGCCGGCGAAACCACCCAGCATCGCCAGCAAAAAGCTCTCGGTCAACAGTTGCCGGACTATGCGGACCCGCGACGCTCCCATAGCCAGGCGAATGCCCATTTCTCGCGAGCGCAGGGTCGATCGCGCCAGCAGCAGGTTCGCGACGTTGGCGCAGGCAATGAGCAATACCAGGCCCGCAACGGCCATCAAAACTTCGATGAACTGAATGAGACTGGATTGAATACCGCGTTCCGCCTTGCTGAGCGGATAGACGAGCTCATCGAAGTTCTTGTGCCCCGTTGGAAACTCTGCGGCCAACTGGCGTGCCAGCACGTGCATGTCCGCCTGCGCCTGTTGCTGGCTGACGCCCGGTTTGCGCCGTCCCATGATTTGAACGTTCGCCTTCTGAGGATCGTC
>JBGPSX010000532.1:0-2462 GCA_041490325.1 Bryobacteraceae bacterium
GCGATTTCCGTCAGTGGTACGACATCGGGCGGAGTGGGAAATGTACAGGTAAGTTGGGCGACAAACTACGCCACGTCGGGGATGGCGCTGGGTTCATCGAACTGGACCATCGCAGCAATTCCGCTGAGCGTTGGGGACAACGTTATTACGATTACTGCTACCGATTCGCAGCAAACCCGGGTGACACGCACATTGAAAGTCACGCGTCTGGCCAATACGCCGCAGCCGGGGACTCCGGACGCTACGGCTCCGTCGCTAACCATTACTTCGCCAGGGGCCACCACGGTTTCGACGTCGCTGAGCACGATCGTGCTCAGCGGGACCACCAAAGATAACGTCGGCGTCACAAGAGTCACGTGGACGAGCTCTACTGGAGGATCGGGAACAGCCAGCGGCGGCGCCACGAGTTGGAAGACGCCGGCCATCCCACTCTATGTGGGGACAACCACGATTGTGATAAGAGCGTTTGATGCGGCCGGCAACGCGAGCTGGCGTTCGATTATGGTTACGCGCAGATGATGGGTCTTAGTTACTTAAAACCGCTAACAGAGCCGTGACCAAAGGGAGCGGTTAAAAGAATCAGCCACCAAACGATCATTGGAAACCGCTCCCTGCGGTCACGGCTCGGCCAGCAGCCGCAGTAATCCCTAGCCGAGCAGCGACCAAAGGAAGCAGGTCCACCCATAGCATGCTTCCGTCGGCGAAGATCTACAGCAACTCCATCAGCCGGGATCCCGGGATCAGGATCGTCTCATCCCGCTCGGGGCCCGTAGAGATACACCCGACCTCCACGCCCGTGCGATCGCTCAGAAACTTGAGGTAGCCGCGCGCTCGCGGCGGTAGATCCTGGTGGCGCGTGAGGCCGCGCGTGATCGATTTCCAGCCCGGAAGCGTCTCATACACCGGCTGCACTTCTTCCAGAGCCTTGAATGTCGCCGGCATCGTCCGGTGATTTTTGTATTCGGTGCAAACCAGAATCTCATCAAACTGGTCGAGCACGTCCAGCTTGGTGATGACCAGGCTCGAGAATCCATTGATCATCGCGGTGTAGCGCAACAGCGGCACATCGAACCATCCGCAACGCCGCGGCCGGCCGGTGACGGCGCCAAACTCGTTGCCGGCTTTGCGAATTCGCTCGCCTTCCTCGTTGTCGAGCTCGGTAGGAAAGGGTCCGCTGCCGACGCGCGTCGTGTAAGCTTTTGAAACGCCAAAGATGCCATGGATCTGAGTGGGCGGCACGCCCGCGCCCGTGCAGGCGCCGCCCGCGGTGGCGCTCGAGGATGTGACAAAAGGGTAGGTGCCGTGATCCACGTCCAGCATCGAACCTTGCGCGCCTTCGAACAACACACGCTTGCCGGCGCGCATTGCGTCATTCAGTAACTGCGCCGTATCGCAAACCATCGGGCGAATTCGCTCGGCGAACTTCAGGTATTGATCGCGGATCTCCTCGTAGTCAATGGTCTCTTCGATTTCGAAGGTCTTTGCCAATAGCTGCTTGTCCTCGGCCAACGACGCATACATTGCGCAAAAGCTCTCACGCTCGTACAAATCCGCGATGCGGACACCGCGCCGTCCGGTCTTGTCCTCATAGCAGGGACCGATGCCGCGCGAAGTGGTGCCAATCGGAACGCGATGCTCGCGGCCTTCCGACATTTTTTCCACGATGCGATGGAACGGGAAGATCACATGCGCGCGGTTGCTGATCGCAAGCTGTTTCATGACGTCGATGCCGGCCTTCTCCAGCGTGCCCATTTCCTCGATCAGGGCGGCTGGATCCACCACCACGCCGTTGCCGATCACGGCCTGAATGCCGGGCCTTAAGATACCGCTCGGAATCAGCTTGAGGACGAACTTCTGGTCGCCGATAAACACCGTGTGCCCGGCGTTGTGCCCGCCCTGATAGCGCGCCACGATGGAGAATTTCTCGGAGAAAAGATCGACTACTTTCCCTTTCCCCTCATCACCCCACTGTGCCCCTAGAACGACAATGTTTCCCATGTTCGGAACCAAAACGATCCATTGTACCGTGTATGTGTTGCGGGTCGCGCCGGCTTTTTACCGGGCTGCCCATGCTACGCTGGCTTTTTATGCAGCTCTCCGAGATTATTCTCGGCCTCGACCAAACCACGTTCGCTCAGCTCCTGCGCAACATTTCGATCGGGAAGCTGAAGACGTATCAGTTGTACGATCGTATGAAGACGCGTTTCCACATAGCCAAGCTGAATTCGGAGAACATCCGGAAGGCACAGCCGAGGCTGCTGGCGCGCCTGGGCGAACACGACGAGGATCTCGCCAGCGACCTTGCTCAAGCCATCCTGGTCTCCCATCTCGCCATGATCAAAGCCGTGCTGGACGATCTCGGTATTCCGAACGAAGACGGTTTCTTCGCCAAGGATATCGACGCCACCAAGTACCTCACCGATGGCTGGCAGCAGAAGGTGTACGACAAATTCAAAGACAGC
>JBGPSX010000533.1:0-2439 GCA_041490325.1 Bryobacteraceae bacterium
ACCGGCTTATCTGGCCAAGTCTCTGTCGCCGGCGCGCGTGCTTCTGATTGAAGATCACACGCGTCAATGCGTGGATTGCCGGCATGCGCTGCACGCCGCGCGATTCGGGAAAATTCGAACGCTTCCGCGGCCGGCCGCTATGTCGCATCGCGTTCCGGCAGGCGCGAAATGGGCCATCGCCGCGGCAGTTACGCTCGCGGTTGGCCTCGGTTCGTGGGGAGTCTACCGGCAGCTGGCGCCGCCCGCGGGAATGCGCGCCAGTGTTCAGACCGTGCAGGGAATTCTTTACCGTGTCACCGACGACGGAAGCACGCCAGTGTTTTCCGGCAAAGAGCTAGCGGAGCGCGAGCGCGTACGGACGGCTAAGGGATCGAAGGCGATCCTGGTGTTGGCCGATGGGTCGCGCGTGGAGATGAACGAACGGTCGGAGCTTTCGCTTTCGCGCAATGCTCGCGGGGCGACGATTCATCTGGATCGCGGAAGCATCATCGTACAGGCCGCTAAGCAGCGCAACGGAACGCTGAACGTCGCCACCGCCGATTGCCTGGTGATGGTGAAGGGAACGGTTTTCGCGGTGACGCGCGGCACCAAGGGCTCGCGGGTCTCGGTGGTGGAAGGCAAAGTCGCGGTGGAAGAGGGCAATCATACTCAGATGCTGGAGCGTGGCACGCAGGCGACCACCGATCCGAGCATCGAGAAGACGACGGTTGAAGACGACGTGGCCTGGAGCCAGAACGCGGCGCAGTACCTGGCTGTGTTGGGCGAATTCTCGACCATCCAGAAACAGATCGAGGCCATCCCATCGCCAGGGCTGCGGTACAAATCGCGGCTGATCGATTATGTGCCGGACGATGCGGTCATCTACGCGGCTATTCCGAACATCGGATCGACCATCGTCGAAGCCAACCGTTTGTTCCAGCAGCGCATGGATCAAAGCGATGTGTTGAAGCAGTGGTGGAAGGAGCATCAACCGGGTCCCAATGGCCCTTCGCTGGACGAGATCGTGCAAAAGATCAAGACCTTCACAGACCATTTGGGCGATGAAATCGTATTCGCGATGACCCAGGACAGCAGCGGCAACAAGCAGCCGCTGTTCCTGGCGGAGGTGACGCGGCCGGGTCTCGAATCGACTCTGCAGAGCCAGTTCCAAGCGTTCGGCGCCAACCGGCATGGCGTATCGTTGCGTATTGTGGACAACGCGGCGGCGCTGGGAACGATCCCGCCACAGGATGGGCTAGTGGCGTACATGAAGAACAACATTCTGGCGATCGCGCCGAACACGCAGTCGCTGCAGAAGGTGGCGGGGATCCTGGAAGGCTCGAATAACGAAAAGTTCGAGAACACGCGGCTGTACGATAGCGTGCGCCAGTCTTATCAATCCGGCGCCGGATGGCTGCTGGCCATGGACACGGAACAAATGTTGTCGGAATCCGTAGGTCCTAGAGAGCGGCGCAGGATGCGGGAAGCCAGGCGAAATCACGACGACATTTCGGGCGTTCACGACCTTCGTTACGTGATGTTCGAACGCAAGGACGTCTCAGGACGCACTGAGAATCAGGTTTCCCTCGCCTTCAATCGCGAGCGGCGTGGCATTGCGTCCTGGATCGCGGCGGCGGCGCCCATCGGCTCGCTGGATTTCGTTTCTCCCGACGCCAGCCTGGCCAGCGGATTCGCGATCAAGAGTCCGATGGCGCTACTGGATGATTTGATCAATACGGCGCGGACGGGCGATCCGGAGGCGGAGAAACACGTCAGCGAGCTGGAGGATCGGGGCGGATATCAAGTTCTTCGCCAAATCGCGGAATCACTGGGTGGGGATGTGGCGTTCGCAGTGGACGGTCCGCTGCTGCCCACACCGAGTTGGGAATTCGCGATAGAGGTCTACAATCCGGGACAATTGCAATGGTCGCTCGAAAAGGCAGTGGAGTACATCAATCAGCAGGCCAACACGAAATACACGGTCACGCTGACCAAGGAGCAAGTGAGCGGGCGCACGATCTACAAGGTATCGCCCAGCACGGGGCTGTTCGAAGCCTATTACACGTACGTGGACAGCTATCTGGTGGCCGCGGCGAATCAGAGCATGCTGTTGCGCGCCATCGAAAACCGCAATACTGGATTCACGCTGACTCGATCGGCGAATTTCCGGAATCAGTTGCCGCGTGATATGAACACGAATCTCTCGGGCGTGCTGTATCACAATCTCAGCCCGGTGATCGGGCCGCTGGCGAAGCAGTTGAATGGAACGGCGGTGCTGTCGGAAGCGCAGAGGGCGGCTATGCAGCAGTTGCAGGCCAATAGCGCGCCGGGAATGATCTGATGCAATCACGCTGCCCCGCGCCACTCTTCCATTCGTCTGTATTCAATCGTTTCAATGTTGACATTGTGCGCAATCTGGCTCCCTCGTGCAACTGCAAAAGTTTCCTCCGCGCTCCCGCT
>JBGPSX010000534.1:0-2419 GCA_041490325.1 Bryobacteraceae bacterium
GGCTTAGACAAAGAAGCCGATCCCAACGTGTATTTCCCGGATGCCCAAGAACCCAACGGCGGCGGGACGATCGTGATCCGCGCCACAACCGATCCGATGAAGCTGGCATCCGTGGTCCAACAGGTGATTCATGGCTACGACAAGGATCAGGCCATCGCGGACATTCAGCCGCTGGACACGTATCTCTCGAAGTCGGTGGCGCGGCCGCGATTCCAATCGGTGTTGCTCGGGTGCTTCGCGGGCTTGGCTCTATTGCTGGCCGCGATCGGAATCTTCGGAGTCATCTCGTATTCGGTGGCGCAGCGGACGCACGAAATCGGAATTCGCGTCGCTCTGGGAGCTCGACGCGAGCAAGTGTTGCGCCTTGTCGTCGGTCAAGGGTTGGTATTGGCACTAATCGGAACGGCCGGCGGACTGGCGGGCGCCTTGGCCCTCACCCGATACTTGCGGACATTGCTGTTCGATGTTAGCCCCACCGATCCACTGACATTCATCGGAGTGCCGCTGGTGCTGTGCGTGGTAGCGCTCGCGGCCAGCTACCTCCCGGCACGTCGTGCGATGAAAATTGATCCGATGCAGGCGCTGAGATATGAATAAGGGCTTGGCACTAACCCTGGACCGCTCCCTTTGGGAAGGATATTGGAAACCGCTCCCTTTGGTCACGGCTCGGCTAGCGGCTATAGTCCCTAGCCGGGCCGTGACCAAAGGGAGCGGTTTCAAACATCGGGAAGCTTTCTAATGTTTCGCGACTTTCAATACGCCGTCCGTACGCTCTTGAAGAGCCCGGGATTCACGCTGGTCGCGGTTTTCACGCTGGCGCTCGGCATCGCGGCGAATACCGCCATCTTTTCCGCGGTCGACGCCGTGCTGCTGCATCCGCTACCGTATGCTCACGCCGAACAACTGGTCAACGTGACCAAGACCATGCCGATGTTCGGCCTCTTTCAATCCGTGTCATCGGCTCTCGATTTTCAGGATTATCGCGACCAGACCAAAGTATTCGCGCAAGTCGCTGGCATCGAGCGGAACCAATTTAACCTGACGGGCCATCGACAACCCGAGCGGATACCGGGCTTTCGCGTTTCCGCCAGTATCTTTCCGATGCTGGGCATCAATCCGATTCTTGGCCGATCCTTCTCAACGGAAGAAGAACAATGGGGACGCCACAAGGTCGTGGTCCTCAGTGAGCCGTTCTGGAAGAGCCACTTTGGCGGCGACGCGCGGATTCTCGGGCGGCAGATCGAGTTGGATGGCGAAAGCTATACCGTGATCGGAATCGCTCAACCGATGCTCGCATTCGTGAGCCGAAGCAATTTATGGACGCCCCTGGCGTTCTCTCCCGATCAACTCGCGCCAAGCAGGCGCGGTCACCAGAATCTCGATGTGTTGGCAAGATTGAAACCGAGCGTTAGTCTCGCGCAGGCCGCGTCCGACTTCCAACAAACCGCCGCGCAGATGACCAAACAGTCGCCCGACTGGTATCCCAAGGGCTGGTCGATAGAAGCCGGTCCACTGGCGGCGCGCGTCTCCGGACCGATTCGGACACCGCTGCTGGTGCTGGTCGGCGCCGTCGCGTTGGTGCTTCTGATCGGGTGCGCTAACGTCGCGAATCTGTTGCTGGTGCGAGCATCGGCTCGTCAGAGGGAGATTACGATTCGCACCGCGCTGGGCGCGAGGCGTGGCCGGATCATCATACAACTTCTCGCGGAAAGCAGTCTCATTGCGCTAACGGCTGGCGGACTCGGCTTCATGGCGTCAGTCTGGATTCTGGATCTGTTCGAACGCTTTGGCCCACAAGGTTTGCTGCGGGGTCAACATCTCGAGGCCAACGTGTTCGTGGCCTCCTTCAGCTTGGCGGTCTCTCTGCTTGCGACGCTGGTCTTCGGACTGGCGCCGGCCATCGCAGCTTCCCGATCGGATCTAAACGACACGCTGAAGTCGACCTCTCGAGGATCGTCTGGCAGCGCCAAACAGCGCCTGCGGTCTGTGTTGGTTGCCGCCGAAGTGGCGCTTTCGCTGACGTTGCTGATTTCGGCCGGCCTTTTGATCCGCAGCTTCGCGCGTCTTCAGGATGCGAGCCCGGGATTTGACTCCGGGCATCTGGCTACGTTGCAGATCAGTTTGCCGGTGGTGGATTACCGCACATCCGCCAGGATCGCGCCCTTTTACGATCAATTGTTGGGACGGCTTGCGTCGCTTACCGGCGTTAGCGCCGCCGGCGCGGTCAGTTCCCTGCCCTTCAGCGGTTCCGGACACGGGGGATCATTCAACATCATCGGGCGCCCGTGGGGGCCATCGGAAGGTGTTCCCGATGTTGCCCAGCGAACCGCGACTCCTGGCTATTTCGAGGCCATGCGAATTCCGGTGCTGAGAGGCAGAACATTTTCGGCGCAGGACGGCGCGAATGCCGAGAAGGTGA
>JBGPSX010000535.1:0-2378 GCA_041490325.1 Bryobacteraceae bacterium
AGTCCAGCCGACCACTTTGAAAACGCCGGCCTCCATGCGAATAGAAATGTTCTGCGCGGTTCCCGGCCATGAGAGAACGAGAACCAGCGCAATGATCTTGACGATCGTCAACGTCGTGTTGCTACGGCAGCGCGATGGTGCTAAGATCCAACGAACCACTGGCGTCAGTGAGAATCAGCGCGCTGGCATCGTCGAGCTTGTCGAGATGTTGAACGCCCTTCAAGCCGGCGATGGTCTCGTATGGAACACCAGTTACTTCGGTCTGGGCGGTGATGGGCTGGTAGGAATCCAGCTGGTCGGCAGCGACTTTCATGACGCCTCGGCTGCTGTTGGCCATCAGGATGTAATCGTGACCATCTTTGCGATACACGATCATGTCGATGGGGCGATTGCGATTCCCGAGTTCCGCTATGGTGGTCCCTTTCACCTTATTGCCGGGCTTCAGCTCGGCGACCGGAATCTTCACGAGCGGCGTACAGGTGTAGGCCGCGAGAATGTGCTGTTCGTTGTTGACGACGTAAGGAACGAAGGTGCGAACGGGAGCATTGGTTTCAAAGCGTCCGTGCGAGCCGTGATAGATTTCGATGCTCGCGCCCTTATCGGCTTGCTGGAACGGGAACGGAATGGAGCGGAGGCTGGAGGAGAACTCTTCGTTCGAGAGCCCGGCGACCAGGACTTTGCCATTGAGGAAGGCGATGTGCGTGATGGCTTCGAGCCGGGGGCTTTGACCGCGCGCGTTCTTTTCCATTCCAGGGGCGTCGGGAAGAGCGACGCTCGAATGCTGGATGTTGTCGAGAGAAAGCTCGCTGATTTTTCCGGAAGCATCGGCGCGCAGGATAACGGGCATCGCATCCGGGCCGCGGCCACGCGAGACCGAAAGATACACGTTCTTCGAAAGCGGATTCACGGCGACGGACTGGATCAGAATCTGATCGGGCGTGGTGGCGAGCAGGGCGGCGATCTTCTGGTTAACCGCGGTGATTTCGATAGGGCTGGTGGATTTGGAAGCTTTCCGGTCGCCGGTGTCGAGCGCAAAGATCGACGCGCCCACTGAATCGCCGACGAACAGGATGCCGTCGGACCCGAAGGCGAGAGGTCCGGCCGATTTTAGTTCAGCCTTGCCTGATTTCAGGTTGTTCGTGCTGGCGCCGAATGCAAACAGTGCAGCGAGGCAGAGCACGGCGGCTAGTTTTAATAGGGTCGAGAACTTCGGAATGCTCATTCTGTGTCCTCCAGAGACTCGAAATTGAAACCATGCTAGCACAGTGATCGGTGTTGGACGTCCCGAGTCTGAACTGGTGTGCGATAATCCGGCCATGAGCGCGCTACCACGTCCGTTTTGTCACTCATTTGCGATTTTGGCGATTCTCACGGCAGGGGTTTCGGCACAGCCTCCGCAGTTTGGCGATCGCAACGATCCGGCCATCGAGATGGTTCGACAGGGACAGCAGAAGCTGCGCGACGGTAAACCGGACGAAGCGCTCGCGCTGTATCGCGAGGCTGCGGAGAAGCATCCGACGTCAGTGGCGGCGAACAATGCGGCGGGGTCGCTGCTGGATTTGATGGGGCGGTACAGCGAAGCGCAGAAGCATTTCGCGAAGGCGATCGAGGTCGCTTCGACACCGCAGTCCAAGGCTCAGGCACAGCGCGCGATGGGGATGTCGTACGGGTTCGAAGGCAACTGCAAGAACGCCGTCAAGTATCACAGCCAGGTTTATCAATTCAATCTGGATGCGAAGGATTTCTACCAGGCGGGCGAGATGGCGAATGAAGTGGCGCGGGTTTGTATCGACTCGGGCGACTTGGCGGAAGCGCAGAAGTGGTACAAGATCGGGCACGATGCCGGAATTCAGGAGCCCAATATCAGCGCGGCTCGCAAGGACCTGTGGGAGTTCCGCGAGGAGCACGCCGAGGCACGCATTGCGATCCGGCGCGGAAATAAAGCAGAGGCGCAGAAGCATGTTGCGGCGGCCAAGGCTGTTCTCGACAAAGGCAACATTCCGGAACAGGCGCAGTTTTATCCTTATCTGACCGGTTACGTGTCGTTCTATAGCGGCGACTACAAGACCGCGCTCGCGGACTTTCAAAAAGCCCAGAACGATCCGTTCATTCAGGTTTATATCGCGCAGACGTATGAGAAGCTGGGCGATCAGGCGCAGGCGATGGAGTACTATCGCAAGGCTGCCGGTTCGAACGCGCACAATCCGCCGAACGCATTCGCGCATCCGTTTGCGAAGAAGAAGCTGGGAACCTAGCTAGGGCTCGTCGCAGCGAGTTCAGGATTTGAAACTGCTTCGTTTGGGATTGTGAAAGATCAGCCCGCCGAACGATTATTTGAAACCGCTCCCTTTGGTCACGGCTCGGCTACTGGTATCCAC
>JBGPSX010000536.1:0-2367 GCA_041490325.1 Bryobacteraceae bacterium
CAGGCCATAGCGCAGTATCGGGTTCATGTAAGTGAACAACAGCAGAGGAATCTCGGACTGCTTGCGGATCTGGGACGCAATGTCCAGGACCTTCGCCACCGTGGTTCCCGCCTTCAGCGCGCGGTCGCTTCCACGTTGGATCACCGGCCCGTCCGCGATCGGATCTGAGAATGGCACGCCCAGCTCGATAAGATCCGCGCCGCCGCGCTCGAGCGCCGCTACCAGCCCCACGGTTCGATCGGGCGCCGGATCGCCGGCCGTGATGTATGCGATTAGCGCCGGGCGATGTTCTGCCCGGAGCCGCTCAAAGAGCCGGCCGATTCTGGTCTGGCTCATCGAGCTCCTTTAAGTTTTCGCGATAAATGTCCGTGTCTTTGTCGCCGCGCCCCGAAAGATTAATCACGTACAACTGACCCTTCTCGCCGGGCGCTCGCCGCAGGGCTTCCGACACGGCATGCGCTGACTCAAGCGCTGGAATAATGCCTTCCGTGCGTGCCAGCGTTCGCGCAGCCTCCAGAGCATCGGCGTCTGTCGCGGAAACGTATTCAGTACGACGTTGGTCGCGTAACCAGGCGTGCTCCGGTCCGACCAATGCGTAATCGAGTCCGGCGGAAACCGAGTGCGTCAGCGCCACCTGACCATCAGCATCCTGCAGCAGATAGCTGTAAGCGCCGTGCAGAACGCCCGGAGATCCGCCAGAGAAACGAGCCGCATGCGATCCTAGTTCCGCGCCGCGCCCGCCAGCTTCCACGCCAACCAGCTTCACGCCCGCATCGCCCAGGAAAGGGTGAAAAATTCCAATCGCGTTGCTACCGCCGCCTACACAGGCAAAGATCGAATCCGGCAAGCGCCGTTCGCGTTCCAGGATTTGCCGCCGTGTTTCCTCGCCGATCACGCAGTGAAAATCGCGAACCATCATCGGATACGGATGCGCGCCTAACGCCGAGCCCAGCAGATAATGCGTGGTCTGCACATTAGTCACCCAATCGCGCATCGCTTCGCTGATCGCATCTTTCAGCGTCCGGCTGCCATTGGTGACGCCAACCACCTGGGCGCCCAGCAGCCGCATGCGGAAGACGTTGAGCCGCTGCCGCCGCATGTCCTCCTCGCCCATGTAGACGATGCATTCCAGGCCGAACAATGCGCAAACGGTGGCCGATGCTACGCCGTGCTGTCCCGCGCCGGTCTCCGCGATGATGCGTTTCTTGCCCATGCGCCGCGCCAGCAGCGCCTGACCCAGGCAGTTATTGATTTTGTGCGCGCCGGTATGGAGAAGATCTTCGCGCTTGATATAAATCTTCGCGCCGCCCAGCGTTTCACTCAAACGTTTGGCGTAGTACAGCGGCGTGGGACGTCCGGCATAATTGGCCAGCAAGTCCTTCAGCTCGGCTTGAAACTCAGGATCGTGACGAGCCTCGATATACGCCTGCTCGAGTTGTTCGAGCGGAGCCATGAGTACCTCGGGAACGTAGCGGCCCCCGTAGGGTCCGAAGTGCCCGCGCGGGTCAGGTTGCGAAGTCATTGTTCCAGCGCCGCCTTCACGAATCTTCGCATCTTCTCGCGATCCTTCAGTCCGGGAGATTTCTCGATGCGCGAGCATGCATCCACCCCCCACGGTTGAGCTTCTTCAATGGCTCGACGTACATTGTCGGCATCCAGTCCTCCGGCGATAATTATTTTCTTGGGCAGCCCTTTGGCACGCGGCCAATCGAAAGTTTTGCCAGTCCCTCCATGCAGCTCATCGGAAGGTGTATCGAGTAACACCGCCTCCACTGACTCGTCGTTGAGGTACGTTAGCAGCAATTCGCTCGCCGTGAAGGACGCGCGCCAGACACGCATGCCGCAGGCGCTGGACGTTCCATGAAGCTGCGCCACGTCGAGCCCCGCGTCCAATGCAATTTTCGCCACCGATTCCGGTGTTTCGTTCACGAACAGTCCCACTTTCCAAACATTGGCCGGAATCTTCTCAGCGATCAGCGCCGCTCCGGTGGGCGAAATGTAGCGCGGGCTTTCGCGATAAAAATTGAGGCCCACGGCCGACGCGCCAGCTTCCACCGCCGCCATAGCGTCTTCCACGTTGGTAATCCCGCAAACTTTCACCATCATGACAACAATGCGCGCAATGCCTGGGCCGGATCGCCCGACTTCATCAAATGCTCTCCAACCAGAAACGCCTGGTAGCCGGCTCCCTGTAGCTGGCGGATGTCGCCGGACGAATGGAGACCGCTCTCCGCGACCCTCACGATGCCTGCCGGAATCTTCTCGGCAAGACGCAGCGAGACATTGATATCCACTTCGAACGTTCGAAGATCCCGATTGTTGACACCGATGACGCGCGCCCCGGAATCGAGCGCCGGCTTCAGTTCC
>JBGPSX010000537.1:0-2361 GCA_041490325.1 Bryobacteraceae bacterium
CAGGCGGGACAAAATCCTGCGTGGCAGATCGCACCGGCGGGAACATTTGGAAATGCTGGCCGGAATATCCTTTCCGGTCCCGGTCTGTTCAATTTCGATACCGGCCTGTCTCGTCAGTTCAAAGTCACCGAGCGAGTGATTTTACAGTTCCGCGGCGAGCTTTTCAACGTTTTAAATCGCGCTAATTTCTTCTTGCCGACGACGTCGCTGTCTAGCAGCGCGTATGGAAGCATCGCTCAGGCGGCGGACCAACCGAACACTGGCGCTCAACGCCAGATCCAGTTCGCGATGAAGATTGTATTCTAGGAGGATGCTGCGGATGAGCGTGGCGCACGCACTCATGCGTGCCGCTTTGGCACTCGTGCCAACGCTAAGCTGTTTTCCGGCCATCGCCTACGCTCAACGCTTTGACTCCAACAACTTCCGCTTCGCCCTCACCGGCGATTCGATCATCCAGCGCCGGCTATCGGTTCACGACGAGCCCGCGTACGTCCGGATGTTCGACCGCATCCGTGGCGCCGACGCAGCATTCACGAACTTCGAAATGTTAGTCCATAACTTCGAGTTCCCCGGCGCTCCTGTGAGCGGCGGCACCTACATGGGCGCCCCGGCCTGGGTTCTCGACGAACTCAAGTGGGCCGGCTTTGACCTGTTCGCAATCGCGAACAATCATTCATTCGATTTCGGCGCCGAAGGGCTGCTCAGCAACCTGAAGCATCTCGACCAGGCACGCGTGGTCTATGCCGGCGCTGGCGAAAACCTGGCGCGCGCCCGCTCCCCCGGCTATCTCGATACCAAGAAGGGACGCGTCGCGCTGATCTCGTGCGCCTCAACGTTTTCGATACTCAGCCCAGCGGGACCTCAGCGCTCCGACATGACAGGCAGGCCGGGACTGAATCCGCTGCGATTCAAGACGACCTACACGGTGGACCGAGCCACGCTCGATTCGCTTCGCGGGCTCGCTCCTCCGGCTGGTGAAGGCGCCCGTGTCGCGTCGAACTCTCCGGACGAACTGCGCTTCCTCGGCGTAACCTTTCGAGCGGGCGACAAGCCCGCGGTGAAAACCGAACCTGATCCCAAGGACGTGAACGAGATCACTGCAGAAGTCCGGAACGCACGACGCCAAGCCGACTGGGTAATTGTTTCCATTCACGGGCACGAAGGCGCACCTCGCGATCGCGAGACTCCCGCCGAGTTTCTGGCCACCTTCGCTCACGCCGCCATCGACGCCGGCGCCGACCTGTTCGTAGGCCACGGCCCCCACGTGCTGCGCGGCATCGAGATATACAAGGGCAAACCGATCTTCTACAGCCTGGCGAACTTCATCTTCGAGAACGATCTCGTCCGATTCCAGCCCCAAGAGAATTACGACCAGTTCAACCTATCGGCTAGCGCGAGCCCGGCCGATTTCTACGACGCGCGCTCGGCCAACGACACGCGCGGATTTCCGGCGGATAAGAAAATATGGGAGAGCGTGATCGCCGAAGCCGTGTTCACCAACAAACGCGAGTTGCAGGAAATTGCGCTGTATCCGATCAGCCTTGGCTTCGGTGAGAATCGCACGCATCGTGGACGCCCCATGCCGGCGACAGGCGACCTCGCCAGGGCAATCATCGATCGTGTAACGAAACTGTCGAAGGACATGGGTACGATCGTGACTTTTGAGGACGGCAAGGGAGTAATCCATGTCCCGCCGCCGCCCGTTCCGTCCCGCTAGAGAGTGCTAGAGTCAAAGGAACCCACTGCCATGATCACTAGATTTGTTTCTGTTTTTCTACTGCTTCTGGCGCCCGCGTTCGCCGCCGTACCCACCCCAGAGAGCCACTTCGGACACAAGATCGGCATCGACAACGAATTGCTCGATTGGGAAAAAGTGGTTTCCTATTTTCGGACGCTCGAAAAATCGAGCGACCGCATTCGCTTCCAGGAAATCGGACGATCCGCGGAAAATCGTCCGCAGATCGCCGTCACCATCGCGTCTCCGGCAACGCTCAAGAACATCGATCACTACCTGGAGATCCAGCATCGGCTTTCCGATCCTCGCAAGACCACGCCGGCCGAAGCGGCCCGGTTCATGAACGAAGGCAAGGTGATCGTGATGATCACTTGCTCAATCCACGCCACCGAAGTCGCATCCACCCACACGGCGGTTGAATTCGCTTACCGCCTTTTAACTGAGGACAACAATCCGAAATTCAAGGCCATCCTCGATAACGTGATCCTGATCCTGGAGCCGTCGCAAAATCCGGACGGAGTCGATATCGTGACCAAGTGGTATCGCAAGACGCGCGGCACAGCCTGGGACGGCAGCACGCCGCCCGAGCTGTATCACAAGTACGTCGGCCACGATAACAATCGCGA
>JBGPSX010000538.1:0-2357 GCA_041490325.1 Bryobacteraceae bacterium
AAATACAAATCTCTGAATGCGTATGTCACGGGGATTGGCGCGTCGAAGCGCGTCGTGGTCTGGGACACCACGATACAGAAGATGACCACGCCCGAAATCCTGACGGTCTTCGGTCACGAGATGGGTCATTATGTGCTGAACCATGTCCGCAATACGGTGTTGTTCCTGGCGGTGCTGCTGCTGATTCTGCTCTACCTCGGATACCACGGACTACATTGGATGCTGCGCCGTTGGGGCGAACGGTGGCGGATTCGCGCCGTGTCGGACTGGGCATCTCTGCCGGCTCTTTTGTTTATTGTTGCGGCATTTAGTTTCGTGACTGAGCCGATTGTTAACGGTTACAGCCGAGCGCAAGAGCACGAGGCTGACGTCTACGGGCTGGAGGTTGTGCATGGTCTCGTGCCAGATTCCAAGGCCGTTGCATCGCATGCGTTTCAGGTCCTTGGAGAGGAAGGCCTGGACGAGCCGAATCCGAATCCGTTCATCGAATTCTGGCTGTATACGCATCCTTCCGTGTCTGAAAGGATCGCCTTCACTCAAAGCTACGATCCATGGTCGAACGGAACGCCAAAATACGTAAAGTAGTTTCGGCCTGCGTGGTTCTGTGCGGCAGCGCCGTGGTCACGCTGCTCTGGAGCCAGCCTTCCACCGCTCCCGCGCCGATCAATATCGCGATTCACGCCGGTGCGCCGACCCGAGGCTTCCCGCATTATTGGGAGCAGATCTTTGGATCGGGACGCGCGATTCTCTCGCTGCGTGAAAGCTATCGCAAAGATCTGCGCGCGGTGAAGGCGGCGACGGGACTCCGCTACGTTCGCTTCCACGCGATCTTTCACGACGAGGTAGGCGTATACGGCGAAGACGATCAGGGCCGTCTACAGTACAACTGGTCGTACGTCGATCAGATTTACGATGGCCTGCTGGAGAATGGCGTGCGCCCGTTTGTCGAATTGAGCTTCATGCCGCGCAAGCTTGCCGTGTCGCCCGAGCCGCATGCGTTCTGGTACAAACCATTGCCCTCGCCGCCCAAGAGCTACGACAAATGGGAAGAGCTGATCTACAACTTCGCCCGGCACCTGGTGGATCGCTACGGCGCGGATGAAGTATCGCAGTGGTACTTCGAAGTCTGGAACGAGCCGAACATCGACTTTTGGACCGGCCGTCCTGCGCAGGCCACTTACTTCGAGCTGTATGACCACGCCGCGCGATCGATCAAACGCGCGAATCCTCGATTGCAGGTAGGCGGACCGGCGACGGCACAGGCGGCCTGGGTGGGGTCGATGATTGCGCATTGCGTCGAGAAGAATGTCCCGCTGGATTTCGTTTCGACGCATGTCTATGCGAATGATCGCGCTGAAGACGTATTCGGAACCGTAGAGAAAATTCCGCGATCGGATATGGTGGGGCGTGCCGTTCGCAAGGTTTACACTGAAGTGAAGGGGTCGCCGAGGCCAGAGCTTTCAATTCATTGGAGCGAGTACAACGCCAGCTATAGGAACGAGGTGGACGTGACCGATTCCGCATTCATGGGTCCCTGGCTGGCCAACAATATTCGACTGTGCGATGGCCTTGCGACGAGCCTGTCTTACTGGACTTTCTCGGACGTGTTTGAGGAACAGGGTATCGTGAAAACTCCGTTCTACGGTGGTTTTGGCCTGATCGCGGAAAACGGTATTCCGAAAGCCGCGTTCAACGCCTTCGCCATGCTGCACCGTTTGGGAGATCGGCGCCTGCAGCCGGAAATCTCCGACGCTCTGGTGACAAAGCGCACCGACGGAACGCTCGCGATCGCGGTTTGGAACTACGCTGCTCCCGATGAAGCCAGCGCCGCGCGCAACGTTCACATCACAGTCGACGGCTGGCAGGGCACGCCGCGATTTCACGTCGAGATCGTCGATCCGGCGCACGGTTCCGCCTTGACGGCATGGCGCGCCATGGGACATCCTGACTTTCCGACACAGCGGCAAATCGAGGAACTGCGCCGCGCGGGAACCGCAACCGAGAAGCTGGATGCATCGAGCTTTACGCTTCCTGCCCACGGTCTTGCACTGGTAGAAGTGCGGCCATAAGCGAGACCATCATTGAAATTTCTCGCCGCAACATTGACCGGAATCTTGCTCGGCGCGTGGTTGCCGATGATTGCGGCTGACGCGACCACGGTTCCGGCGATCTCGGCGGCCGATCGAACGTTTCTTGAAGACATGCAGCGGCGCGACTTTCAATATTTTTGGGAACAGGCCGATCACGGCACGGGCCTGGTTTTGGATCGCGCCAGCGCGGATGGCGGCCGCGCCAAGGGACCCAGCCGGGACATCGCGAGTCTCGCCGCCACCGGCTTCGGGCTGACGGCCATGTGC
>JBGPSX010000539.1:0-2338 GCA_041490325.1 Bryobacteraceae bacterium
GCTCACCGCCGCCAGGAAAGCGGAGACCTTTACGAAAGACCCGGCGATCTTCCACGGCCTGGCATTCTTCTATTCCGAAGCCACCGACTACGGTAAAGCAGCCGAGCTGGAGGCGCGCTATGCCGAGAACGCGCCCGACGCTTATCCTGCCGCTGTGGAGTTGTATCTCCGCGCTGGAAAGGCGAAACCAGCAATCGAGGCCGCTCGCAAGGGCCTCACTGCGCGCGATCGCGCGGACCTGCACAATTTGTTAGGGAAGGCGTATGCGGCCGACGGCGACCCGGTCAAAGCCACTGCGGAGTTTCAGGCCGCGATTGAACGCAGCCGCTACGATGAATCCTTCTACTTCGACCTGACTCAGTTGCAACTCAAACAACAGGCCTTCGCGGCGGCGCTCCAAACCCTGGACGCCGGAAGGCAGCATTTCGACAAAAGCGCGCAGTTGGAGTTGGCTGCCGGAGTCGCCTATTACGGCTTGCGGCGCTTTCCAGAAGCCATCGACTCGTTTCTTCAGACCATTCGTCTGAATCCGGCGCTGGAGCAGCCCTATCTGTTTCTCGGCCGGATGCTGGATCAGGCTGAGGGAAGGCTGCCCAAGATCATGGAGGCCTCCGCCGCTTTCGCGAAGAACGCTCCGGACAACTACGTGAGTACTTTCGTGTATGGAAAAACGCTTGCGGTCGAGAATCCATCCGAGGCGGCCGGAATGTTTCGAAAATCAATCGCGAGCAACGGCAAGTTCTGGGAGTCGCACTTCGAGCTGGGTCTGTTGCTCGAACAGGCCGGCAAGTTCCAGGAAGCATCCACGGAAATGCTGCGGGTGATCGAGCTAAACCCCCAGGACCCGGCGCCGCACTATCGTCTCGCGCGAATCTATGACCGGTTGGGAAAGCCCGCCGAGGCGCGCACCGAACGGGAATTGCATGCCAGGTTATCCGCTTCGGGAGCTGTTATAAAATGAGGTCACTATGAATCGTCGGCGATTTCTCGCGGCCGCCGCTGCTTCCGCCGCCGGCTTGAGCGCCGCCGACAGCAAGGGTAAACTGCTGCTGCCGAGCGACGAGGCCGATGAGCTCGGATTCCGGCTGATGTGGTACAACCCGGCGCAGGCGCTGGACGTGTCGCGCTGGCAACTGAACGTTCATGGACTGGTGGAAAAGCCTCAGTCGCTCACGCTGGCCGATCTTCGCCATCTTCCCCAGGAGAGCCAAAGTTCCCGAATGAAGTGCGTGCAGTGCTGGTCGGCGCGGACCAACTGGGGCGGTTTTCGTTTCGGTCATCTGCTCGAAACAGCGAAACCGCTGAAGACCGCCAAGGCCGTGCGGATCGACTGCGCCGACAAGTGGTACGAATATTTCTCGATCCAGGAATTGCTCTCGCCGCGCGTGTTGATGGCGCTCGACATGGCCGGCAAGCCGCTGGCAGACCGTCACGGCGCGCCTCTTCGACTCATTGATCCCGGCCGCTATGGCTATAAATCCGCCAAGCTCATCACCTCCGTTGAATTCGTCGCGGAAGGCAAGGGCAGCATGGCTTGCGATATCGGACCTTATTACTCGCCCTCAGGCGAGATCAAGGCCGGCTACGATCATCCGCTGGACATCGGCGCGAAGGAGCGGCGCAAGATCTCGGGCGGCGAAATCACGGAGTACTGATGTTCGAGCTTTCGAAGCGCCGATTCGTCCAGCTCGCCGGTTTATCTATCGCGAATCGCATCTTGCCCGGCTGGTTGCGCGGGCAGGAGTTGAAACCGCGCGGACCGTCGAACAAGGTGATCATCGTAACGTTCGGAGGCGGTGTGCGCTATTCCGAGACGTTCGCGCCGGACGGTTTGCGCAACATTCCGCGTCTGGTCAAGATGCGGCCCCAAGGTTACTTCTTCAAGAACTGCGTCAATTCGGGAGTGCTCTCGCACTTTAATTCCACCGCGAGCATCGTGACGGGCAACTGGCAGCGTGTCGACGATTTTGGATTTCAGCCACCCGCCGGCCCCACACTGTTTGAGTACTATCGCAAGCTCACCGGCGCGGGACCGCTGGACGCCTGGGCGGTTGCGACGAATAAAAGCTTCTCGTCCATGGGGTGGGGTTCGGATCGGGCCTTTGGACAACCCTATGGCGCGAACGTCGTGCTTCCCAAGCAACTGCTTCTCGAGGCGGTTCAAGAGGTCGTGAAAAAGGGCTCGAAAGAGGGCGTGGCGAATCGCGAGAATGTGCTCCGCCAATTAGGCAACGTGCTGGATGAAGGCTATGAGGGCGTGGGTTGGACCATCTTCAAAGCCGGGAACAAGTTGAACCAGCACGTGCGCGACACCCTGGTGCGCGGCCTGGTGGAATAC
>JBGPSX010000540.1:0-2329 GCA_041490325.1 Bryobacteraceae bacterium
AATGGTTGAAATCCTCCCATCCATCCTGGCGGCCGATTTTGCGCACCTGGGCGACGAAATCGCCCAAGTGGAACGCGCCGGGGCGTCTATTTTGCATATCGACGTCATGGACGGCCACTTCGTGCCGAACATCAGCATCGGTATTCCAGTAGTGGAATCAATCCGCAAAATCACTCATTTGAAGCTCGACGTTCACCTGATGATCAGCGATCCGGATCACTACGCCCCGGAGTTCATCCGAGCCGGCGCCGATCAGGTGCTGGTTCATCAGGAAACCTGCCCCCATCTCGATCGGACGCTCCGTTGTATCCGCGAGCATGGCGCGCTAGCCGGCGTGGTTCTGAATCCGGCCACGCCCATCTCGACGCTGAATGACGTCCTGTATCTGGTGGATCACGTGCTCATCATGAGCGTGAACCCGGGATTCGGAGGGCAGACATTCATCGCCAACGCCCTCAAGAAGGTTCAGGCTTTGGCGTGGCGGCGTAAGGAGTTAGGATTGAATTTCGCGATCGAGATCGACGGTGGCGTGGCCCTGGACAATGCCGCCGGCATCGTTCGCGCAGGGTGTGACTGGCTGGTAGCAGGGTCGTCGGTTTTTCACACTTCCGATCCGGGCGCGGCGTTTCAGAAATTGCAGAGTACGGCGCGCGAAGCAACGCTGGTGAAAGTTTAACTGAATAGGTTGATTATGGCTCGATACTTTTTGGTCGCGATTCTGTTGGCAGGTTTGCTTACCTCCTGTGGCTTCCGCCGCAAGAAGTATGACAACCCGATCACCAAGGACACCAAGCAGCCCGACAAGGTTTTGTATGACCGGGCCATTAAAGACATCGAACATGGCCGCTTTGAGATCGCCCGCATTACGCTGAACACGCTGATCAATACCTACGATCAGAGCGAGTTTCTCGCCAAGGCCAAGCTGGCAGTGGCCGATAGCTGGTATCGCGAAGGTGGCACCGCGGGTTTCGCGCAGGCCGAGGCCGAGTACAAAGACTTCATCCTCTTTTATCCAACGATGGAAGAATCGCCGGAGGCGCAGCAGAAGATCTGCATGATCCACTACAAGCAGATGGAGAAATCCGATCGCGACCAGAACCAGTCGCTGCGCGCCGAAGATGAATGCCGCCAGTTGATCGTGCAGTTTCCCAACAGCAAGTTTGTCGCTGAGACGCAGCAACTGCTCCGCAACATCCAGGAGTCTCTGGCCGACGCCGAACACAAAGTAGGAAGCTTTTATTTCAAGCGCGGAGACAATTCCGCCGCGGCCAATCGGTTGGGTCATCTGGTGGAGCAGTATCCCTTGTACAGCCAGGCGGATGACGCACTGTGGGAGATGGGACTGGCCTACGGACGACTGGGCAACCGTTTCCGCAAACCCGAAGGCGATGCCTATGCCCGCATCATCAAAGATTATCCGTTGAGCGAGTATGCCGACAGCGCAAAAAAGAAGCTGAAGGAAATGGAATTGCCAGTACCAGATGCCGACCCGGTGGCTTACAAGCGAATGCAGTGGGAAGCCGAAAATCGGCAAAAGCGTGGAATGATTTCTAAGGGCACAGGATTCTTGAAGCGCGGCCCCGACGTAAGCGGAGCGGCGCGATCGGGCGATCCGGCCATGACGACCATGAAGTCCGGTGTGCCGCCACTGGTTCCACTGCCGGCGAGCGCGGGCGCCGGGTTCACGGGCGATGTGACGGCTGCGCCCATTACCGGTCCTTCGGCGCTGGATACCAATCCGGATGCGCGAGCGAATCCTCCTGCTTCCAGCGAAGCCAAGCCTGGCGATCCGCAGACGCCACCATCGCAGACATCTTCGAGCGATCAACCAAAGGGCAAGAAAGTAAAGAAGGAAAAGAAGCCGAAACAGCCCAAGCCGGCCGATACGTCTTCATCCAGTTCCAGCAAGCCCTGATGAGCCGCATCCTGCTGGCCGACGACAGCCCGCACGCGCAGCGGATGGGTGAGCGCATTCTTCGCGAAGAAGGCTTCGAAGTGATCAGCATGGTGGATGGCGATGCGGCGCTGCTACAGCTCAGCGAACTGGATCCCGATCTGATCTTGGCCGATGTTTTCCTACCTATGAAATCGGGGATCGATCTTTGCCGGCACGTCAAGAACGATCCAAAGCTGCGCCACATGCGCGTCGTGCTGACAGCCGGACTGCTGGAACCGTTCGATGAAGAGGAAGCCAAGCGGGCCGGTTGCGATGCGATTTTGAAGAAACCTTTTGAAGCATCCAAAGTGATGGAGACCATCGATCCACTGGTAAAAGAAGCGCAACTCGCGCGCGGTCTGTTCGCGGAGGCGATGGCTTCGGCCGCCGCAT
>JBGPSX010000541.1:0-2315 GCA_041490325.1 Bryobacteraceae bacterium
AGTGACCAGTCTGAATTGCGGCGAGATGATGCCCGCCTCGCCATCCTTCGCGATCGAGACGAACGAGCGGGAATCGCCTTCCCACAGCGCCGCCAATCGGATCTCGGGCGCCATCCGCTTCATCGCGCGCAGCGTGCGGAAGTCGAACGATTGCACGATCACGCGCGATTCCAGCTTGTGCCTGCGAATCTGTTCCAGCAGCAGTTTTGAAAAAACATCCGGCGGCGGCGTCAGTTCGGGATGATCGGGGAAACTCTTGGTTTCAATGTTGAACTGGAAGGTTCCGCGGCTCGACAAATTGAGGACCTCGTCGAGGGTCGGCACGCGCGTGCCGGGAACCGGTTGCTGCTTCGGGAAGAGTGGATTCTTCAGCGCGCCGCAGTCGTATTCGCGCAATTCAGCGAGCGTCAGTTCATGAATCGCCACGCCGGGATGCGGGCCCGTGCAGATGGCCGGATTCATATGCGGATCGTGCGATACCACCAGCACGTTGTCCTTGGTGACCGCCAGGTCCATTTCGAGCACGTCGGCGCCGGCATCGATCGCGTAGTTGAACGCCGGAAGCGTGTTTTCAGGATAAATGGCGCGCGCGCCTCGGTGACCGTGAACGAGAATGCGGGGAGCGGGTGAGGACATAAGCAGCACGCTGGCAAAGAGAAGACAGGCTATCAGAGGCGATCGAAAAATCTTGAACAACCGCTTCCTTTGGGCGCGGCTCGGTAAGCCGCAATAACCAGTAACCGAGCCGCGACTAGAAGGAGCGGTTTTGCGGAATTTTTCAACAGCCCGGACCAGCCAACGCCGCATGATTATTCGGCTGGAAACTCGGGATTATCCGAGGGCGCCGGCTCGTTTTCGGTAATAGGTTCCGGTTCGGTCAAGGACTCGAACATGGGGGCCGGCTCTTCGGGAGCGAGCGCCTCGGGGACGAGATCCGCCGGGGTGAGACTCTCGGGGACGAGCGCGTCGGCGACTGGCGCCGGCAGCGGCTCCTCCGGCGCAATGCTGGCTTCTGCCGCCGACAGGGGAACGTCACACTCGCAACAATCGCTGCAGCGCTTGCATCGCTCGCAGCGGTGATTCCGGCAAGCATCCTTGGTACAAGAAACGCAGATGTTCGTCGACGGCTCGCCGCAGATGCTGCAGGTGAAAATGGCGGGTACGGCGATCACGGATGCTGCGGTTTCCTTTCTTTAGATGGCGGCTGCACTAGAGCGTTGCGGCAACGCTGCGCCTCGCGATCCACCACCTTGAATTCCTCTTCCTTCTGCTTCGCCAAATCCTGGATATACTGGCGCAGGCGGTCGCGATTGACGCTATTCTCAGACACCACCGATTGCGCTAGATCCGCCAGCGCCGGGTTTTGGTATTTTCGAATGCCTTCCATCAGCGAGCCCAGCGTCGATTCCATCGCCTGCATCCGAAAATATGCCTCCAACGCCAGCGTCAGCCTTTCAGGATCGCGCGACAAAGCCTCGCCGGCAGTCAGCAGATATCGAAGCTGCGCTTGCGTGCTGCGCCACTGCCCCACATAAGCACTGGGCGCGCCTTTCCCTACCCAGGACTCGGGTTTTACCTGGTCGATGATCGGCTTCAGATGTTGTGTTTGAGTATTCAGGCTATCCAGCAGCTTTCGGACATCCCATTCCGACGATACGCCGGTGGCGGCCTGAGGAAAAGCAACTCCCGCAGCGAGCAACACCAGACCTATGCCGCCAGCAAACTTCATCAGTGACTTACCCCTAAACGACTAGTGTGGCACAGTTCGCGGACGCCGCCCGTGCACAACCTGATCGCTAATTTCCTGGTGGAGGCGGGGGAGGAGGACCGGTAGGAGGCGCCGGCGGTGGCGTTTCGCCGCTCAGTGGCGGAGCGTGAGTTCCAGGTCCGCCTGGACCAGTTGACGTGCGCCCCGCTTGAGTAATCGTTGTGTTAATTGCGTCGGCCACGCTGTGCAAGATGCGCCGCGCGAGTGCGCCTTTGTCGATCAGACTCTGCGCCAGCGGCTGATCCCTGTAGACGTGGATCGACTCGCCGGCGTTGACGATCTTGGGCGCGCCCGGCTTCAGCGCATGCCGGACGTCTACTGTTCCTTCTTCTACCGTTACGATGGTGGTGTCATCATCGTCGTTGACGCTGACATCGAACGTCGTGCCGCGCACTGAGATCACCGCAGTGGGCGTCATGATCCGATTCGGATTGGGTTGACCGCCCCACTTCTGGATGTGGATTTTCACCCGGCCGACCAACAGATCGAGAAGATCGCGCAAATTGCCGGGATTCTTCCGGAACACCACATTTGAGTTCGGATAAAC
>JBGPSX010000542.1:0-2311 GCA_041490325.1 Bryobacteraceae bacterium
ACCGGCGCCCGCAGCGATCTGGCGGCGCTCTCTCGCTCAATCGACTCGCGGCCATCGCACACGAAGTTGGCGGAACCTCTCACCATTTCCGTTTCATCCAACTTCCGTTGAACCTCGCGATGCCGGAGGCATTTGCGAATCGCGATAGCGGCGAGAGCGTACTCGATGCTGCGCAGCGGCTCGGGGTCACGGTAATCGCGAGCGCGAGTCTGCTGCAGGCGCGCCTGACCCGCAATCTGCCTTCCGAAATTCGAGACCGGGTGCCGGGCGCAAGCACCGACGCGCAACGCGCCATTCAGTTCACCAGGTCGACGCCCGGCGTCGCGGCCGCGTTAATAGGGATGAGCAATGTCGCGCACGTTCGAGAGAATCTGGCGCTTGCGTCCGTGCCGCCATTGAACCAGCAACAGTACGCAAGTCTCTACGGCGCCTAGCAGCGCGCGCCCGGCTGTCATACGTAAGCAAAGAGTTTGTTTTCTGTTTCTAACAATTCCATGTTAGAATGTTCTCGGTGTTCACGGACTTCGACAGAGTTCAAGTCGAACGGTTCAAGCAAGCGACGGAACAAAAGCTGCGGGATGTTCGCTGCCCCGAACACCACCAGGCTCCCCGCCTTCGCTTCCAGGGAACCTCGCTGCGCAATGTCAGCATCTCGCTGAGCGGCTGCTGCCCGAAAGTGATGGAGCTCGCCAACGCGAAAATCGGGTCTTGGCCCGAACCGCGTCAAGACGCTTCAGTAAGCGCGAGCCAGTATCCGGCGCACACCCTCGCGAAAGATTTCTGACGGGGTGAGCAAGCTCGCAACTAGAAACGCTTCCGTTTCGAAATTGAAGAAGAAGCCCGGTTGCACCAGCACCTGGTCCTGGCCGAGCAACGTGAGCGCCCATTCTTCCTCGCTGCGGATCCGGGGCGCGCGGATCGTTGCATACCAGCCGCCTTCGGTTTGGAGCAGGCTCCAGGGCGATGCCGGGCCGATCTGCCCCGCAAGAAAACTGCGGTTCTCGCGGACCCGCGCCAGTATCTGCTTCTGAATTCCTTCCCGTGCCGCGAGCAGCGCTGCCGCGGCGCATTGCACCGGCGTTCCTACGGATAGGTACGTGTCGGCGATCAATTCCAGCCTTTCGAATGCCTGTTGCCGCACTCCGTCGGGACCAGACGTCACGATCCAACCCAGCTTCATCTGTGGCAGGCCCGCCACTTTGGAAAGACCACTCATCGAAAACGTAAGAACGTCTTCGGTGTCGACCAGGGTACGGACGCGCTCAGGATCGTTTTCAAGGCCATAGTCGGAAAACACTTCGTCCGAGATCAGCGCGAGGTCATGATTGCGACAGAGTGCGACGAGTTGCCGAAGCTCTGATGTCTTCAGAAACGACCCGGTCGGGTTGTTGGGATTCACGATGATGATCGCGCGCGTGCGCTGGGTGATCCGCTGTGTCAGCATATCGAAATCGATGCTCCAACCTCCGTGGTAGGCCAGAGGATACTCCATCACGCGCACCGAATCCAGTGATCCGAGAAACTCGAACAGTGGATATGAAGGCCGTGGAGACAACACTTCATCGCCCGGATCGGCCAGCAGTTTGAAGACGAACCCGTAAGCTTCGCTGGTGCTGGCAGTGAGCAGAATCCGGTCGGTCGAGACGCGTCCGGAATAGTATTCTGAAACCGCCCTGCGTGCCGCCGGTAACCCGGCTGGCGATGGCTCATAGCGGAGAACGGCCGGCTGCGCGAGCGCTTCCAGGATGAGCTGCTCCGGATACGAAAAGCCCGCGGCCGTCGGATTCGACTCCGTCAGATCCAGTATCTCCGCACACGCGGCTCGTTTTGCGTGAAGCAGGTTTGCAAGCGGATTCCTGGGCGCCTGCCAGTTCAACCGAGCAGAGAACATCAACGTTGAGTCTACTTCAGGTGGTACAACAGAACAATGAAACCACTCGTAACGTTAGCTCTCGTGCTCGCTGGGGCCGGCAGCCTCACAACTCTTCAAGCGCAACCGGCTGCTCCGCCGGCGCCCAGTTTTCGCGATCAATTCCTCAATCAATTGAAGGATGTCGAGACCAAGATTGTTGGTTTGGCGGAAAAAATGCCGCAAGAGAAGTACAGTTGGAGACCGGCCGAAGGTGTCCGATCGATCAGCGAAGTGTACATGCACATCGCCGGCGCCAATTACCTTTTCCCGGCTTTCCTGGGCGTGAAGCCTCCAGCGGGAATCGATCGCGGCATGGAAAAAACAGTGACGGAAAAAGCCAAGGTTGTTGAAGCCCTTAGAGCTTCTTTTGCCCATGTTCGCGAAGGCGTCGCAGCAATG
>JBGPSX010000543.1:0-2279 GCA_041490325.1 Bryobacteraceae bacterium
ACTTGTCCATGTACGCGCGGTCAGGCTTAGCGAGAATCGCGTGCAGCAGAAACATGTCCAACGCGTAGAGGTGATAGTAAGTCGATTGTTCGCAGTGCGTGCCGTCGCCACGCACCTGCTGCTCCATTTGCTGGTTCATCACTTGCGCGCCCAGCAATTCCCAGTGCGTGGACGAGAAGAACTGTCCTAGCGCGTGCAGGGCGAGCGCTTCGCCGAGCAGATGCGTGTTGGGAGAAAAATAGTACGAGAGGTTGTTCTCGATGTGGCAGCCGTGACGATAAAGCTGTCGCAGCCAGTTGGTCCGAAACGGATCTGGCACCTTCGCGCCGATGCAGTGATACACCCAAAGCCAGGACAAGGCCCGGATGGCAACCTCGAGCGCGCTGACCCAATTTATGCCGCGAGGATAAGGATTCTGCTCAAACCAGCTTTCGAGCTGCGCGCTAATTTCTTCCAGGTTGGCGGCGTCGCCTGTAAACAGGTAAGCCTGAGCCAGGACCATCAGATGCTGGTGACGATTCAACTCCCAAATGAACTTGTGGTCGCCGGCGATAGAAGCGTCCAGATAAGGAATGCGCCGGAAATAATCGAGCCCGGTCTCGAGGCCGCTGGCATAGTCGCGACGCCAGCGAATCTCCGGACCGGTGTCGACGATCTGTCCGAAGATCGGGAATTGGTGCTTGCGAATCTGTTCGGCGATGGAAACGATCTCGCGGGCGAAGGCGGCGCCGGTCAGGGCAAGCGCTACGGATTGGGGATCGGGGAGCGCAAGACGCGGCGAGAGCTGGGAGTGGAAGTTCGCTTCAGGTGGCTTCAAGAAAAAATAAAAGTTCTTCAGTTCCTGTCTGAGCCGAAATGCGATTTCGCGGGAACTTCGCAAGCTGTCATTTTATCGCGGGAGCGAATTTACGCGGCTTGACGGAAGGTTGATTAGATTTTGGGACCGCTCCCTTTGGTCACGGCTCGGCCAGCGGCTGGATACCGTCAACGTCGATTTGCGCACTCCGGACCGCTAGCGGTGCTTCAATGTCTTGAATTGCGATAATCAATCAAAATCCGTATGTGCGGAATAGCAGGCCAATTATTGTGCGAGCGCCCCGCCGAACTGGCGGATATACGCGCCATGTGCTCGGCCATCCGCCATCGCGGCCCGGATGACGAGGGTTATCACATCGAAAACGGCTGTGGGATCGGGATGCGCCGTCTGAGCATCATCGACCTGGCCACCGGCCATCAACCCATCGCGAATGAAGACGAAACCATCTGGGTGGTGTTCAACGGCGAGATTTACAACTTCCAGGAACTGCGCGCCGATCTGATTCACCGCGGCCATCGCTTCAGAACTAATAGCGACACCGAGGTGCTGGTTCACCTTTACGAGCAGGAGGGCATCGCAGGCATTCAGAAATTACGCGGCATGTTTGCCTATGCTGTCTGGGATTCGCGCGACCGGTCGATCCTCCTTGTGCGCGATCGATTCGGGAAGAAGCCGCTTTACCTCGCCGTTTGTCCGGACGGCTTGTACTTTGGAAGCGAGTTGAAATGCCTTCGAGTGGCCGGTGTCCCGCTGGATCTGGATCGCGAGACGCTGCAGTATTATTTTCTGTTCAATTACATTCCGGATCCGTGGAGTCCTTATCGAGCTGTTCGAAAACTTGCGCCCGGGGGATGGTTGCGCTACCACGCCGATGGCCGCACGGAAGAAGGCCGCTATTGGGAGCTTCCGGCGCCGGCTGAACACGCCAGTCCCGGCCTCAGCGAACTAGATGTGCGCGAGCAATTGCGCCATGCGTTCGACGAATCGGTAAGGATGCGCCTGATCTCCGACGTCCCACTCGGCGCCTTTCTGAGCGGCGGCATCGATTCCAGCTCGGTGGTCGCGTCCATGGCCTTGCAGACCGATGCACCCGTGCAGACATTTTCCATCGGCTTCGACGAACCTGATTTCAATGAACTGCCGCTCGCCGCAGCCGTCGCCGCGAAATACAAGACAGATCACCACGAGATTATTGTGCGGCCCGATTCAGTGGACCTGGTGTCGAAGCTGGTCGATCACTTCGACGAACCGTTCGGGGACTCATCGGCGATTCCCACTTACCTGGTGTCAGAGTTTGCTGCCCAACACGTCAAGGTTGTGCTGACTGGAGACGGCGGCGACGAACTTTTCGCCGGCTACGAAAGCTTTCTCGCCATTCAACGGCGGCGCGCCTTCGATCGCATTCCTCTCGCGGTGCGCGGCCTGATCTCAAGCGTTGCGGATATGCTTCCTTATTCGACCT
>JBGPSX010000544.1:0-2257 GCA_041490325.1 Bryobacteraceae bacterium
TGAAACATGACACGCTCCGAGGGACATGCCTGAAAACCAGCCCGCGCTGCGGAGAGAACTTCGACTCTGGCACCTGGTTCTGTTCAACATTTCGGCGGTCGCGGGCGTGCGCTGGCTCGCGGCCGCCGCGCATATCGGCCCGGGGTCTCTGGCGCTATGGCTGTTAGCTGCGCTGGCATTCTTTCTACCTTCGGCGCTGGTTGTTTCGTCGCTCTCGGCCCGTTTCCCGGAAGAAGGCGGTTTCTACGTCTGGACCAAGCGCGCCTTCGGCGATTGGCATGGCTTTCTATGCGCTTGGATCTATTTCGTCAGCAACATTCTTTACTTTCCGACACTCTTACTCTCCGGCGTCGCGATGGCGAGTTATATGTTCGGTTCCGCGGACGTCCGCTACTCCGAGAATCCGATGTACGCCATCCCGGTGACTTTCGCCGTGCTATGGCTGGCCTTCTTCGTCAACTTGATCGGACTGCGAGTGGGCAAGTGGCCCACCATTCTGGGCGGGGGTTCGAGTTACATGATCGTAGGCTTGTTGATCGCATTCGCGGCGCTGATCGCGTGGCGATATGGATCGGCGACCCAGTTCCACCTGATTCCGAAGCCGACTTTGGACAATCTCAATTTCTGGTCGCAGATCGCGCTGGCGATGACCGGCCTGGAACTCGCGCCGATTCTGGCGGGCGAGATACATGATCCGGACAGATCCATCCCACGCGCGGCCTGGATCAGCGGCATCGGATGCGCGGCGTTCTACATTGTAGGCACTGCGGCGATGCTGGCGCTGCTGCCATCCGAGAATGTCAACGTCATGACCGGTCTGGCGCAAGCGGGCGAAGTTGCGGGAGCCCGCTTCGGCGCTACTTGGCTTTCGCCGTGCTTCGCAGTGCTCATCACGCTCGGCGTCATCGGCCAACTGAGTACGTACATTGCCGGCAATACACGGCTCCCGTTCGCCCTCGGCTTGGATCATTTTCTACCTCCGGCTTTCGCAAGACTGCACCCGCGCTGGCGGACTCCGCACGTTTCGATCCTGACGCAGGGCGTTCTGTCGAGCGTTCTTCTATTACTGATGCAACTCGGGGAGAATTTGCGCGCCGGATACCAGATCCTGGTAGATATGGTCGTGATCGCGACGCTCATCCCGTTCGTGTACATCTTCGCGTGCGGCTTCAAGTTCGGCCGGCCGTGGGCGGGAACGGCGGGGGCTCTGATCTCGATCGCGGGTGTGATTATCTCCGCCAGCCCTCCGCCCGGCGTCTCGTCCGTCTGGCTATTCGAGTTGAAGGTCATCGGCGGTACCGTACTGCTGGTGCTGGCCGGCCGCGTGATATTCCTGCGGAGCAGGTCTGCGGCGGCATGAATTACGCTGAGTCCGTCCGATTTCTCTATTCGCTCGGCAACGAAGTACAGACCGCGAAACTTGGGCTGGAGCGTATCGCCCGCCTGCTGGACGCGCTTGGCAATCCCGAGCGCGCCTGCCGATGGATTCACGTTGCGGGCACGAACGGCAAAGGATCCACTTGCGCCATGATTGAGGCCGGGCTGCGCACTGCCGGCGTCCGAACCGGATTGTACACGTCGCCACACCTCACTGAGCCAACGGAAAGAATTCAGACTGGCGGTGAAGCTTTAAGCCAGGCTCAATTCGCGGCGGTCTTCTCCGAAGTCCACGAGACAGCCGAGCGCATGCTGGAAGAAGGCGATCTGGATTTGCATCCCACTTATTTCGAAACAGTCACGGCCATGGCCTTTCTGCTGTACGCGCGCGAGCAACTGAACACCGTCGTGCTTGAAGTGGGCATGGGCGGACGGCTGGACGCGACCAATGTAGTAACGCCCGAATTGTGCGTGATCACGCCCATCGATTTCGATCATCAGATTTTCCTCGGCAACACGCTTTCCCAAATCGCAGCGGAAAAAGCCGGCATCCTTAAAGCATCCGTGCCCGCGGTGTTCGCACAGCAGCCCGCCGAGGCCGAAGCGGTTTTGCGGGCGCATGCCAAAGGACCCTACACGCTCTCGCGCGACTGGGCCATCACCGATCTCGCGGTGGATGCGAGAGGCAGCCGGTTTCGCCTGCGCGACATGGAGATCGTTTGTCCGCTAGCCGGCGAGCATCAGGTGGAAAACGCGCGCACCGCCGCTATCGCGCTGCATCATTTCGGCGTTTCGCCCGCTGGTATCGCAACCACGCGCTGGCCCGGACGACTGGAACGAATCTCCGAAGCGCCCGAGATCATTCTGGACGGAGCGCACA
>JBGPSX010000545.1:0-2222 GCA_041490325.1 Bryobacteraceae bacterium
GAACGCGGCCCGCTAGCTTATCGATTTCTTCCGGCCACGCGCTGGCTGTTCGGCTGGCATCCAATCACGGTTTACGATGGTCCCGTGTCCGTTCAGGCGGCGTTTAAGAAGGACGAACTCCTCGCGCTCGCCACGCGCGCCGGACTAAGCAGGGCTCGCGTCTCCAGCCACCGCCCTTGGGCCCGCCTTTCACTGGTGGCGCAAGTTTCCGCTTGACAATCTTCCATAGTTCGATAATAATAGAAATATGGAAGCGAGCAAAAAGCCCAAACGGGTTCATCTGGAAGATGTCGCGCGCTACGCCGACATGCTGGCTGCCATGGGGACTGAGCCACGCCTGCGGATTATGCGCCTGTTGCTTTCGGCGCATCCCGATGGTCTCGTGGTGGGCGAGATCGGCGGCGAGCTCGAAATCCCCAGCTCCACGCTCTCGCATCATCTGGACAAGCTGAAGAACGAAGGCCTCGTATCCGTGAAACGCGAGAGTACCTATCTTCGTTATTCCGCCAACACCGAAACACTTAGGGAATTGCTCGGCTTCCTATACGCCGAATGCTGCACACGTAACCAGGCGATTCAGCCGGAGACCTTCATCGAAATCTGTAAGTAAGGAGAATCATGAGCACTCAAGACATTAAAGAAGTGGTCCGCGAAAAGTACGGCGCGGCTGCGTTGCGCGCGAAAACGGGTGGCAGTTCCTGTTGCGGATCGGCCCCCTCTGCGGCAGGAAGCTGCGATCCGATCACCTCCAACCTCTACGACTCCAATCAAACCGGCCAGCTACCCGACGAAGCAGTTCGGGCATCGCTCGGATGTGGCAATCCCACCGCGCTGGCGATGCTGAATCCCGGGGAAGTTGTGCTCGATCTCGGCTCTGGCGGCGGCATCGACGTTCTGCTCTCGGCAAAACGAGTGGGGCCGACCGGCAAAGCCTACGGTCTGGACATGACCGACGAAATGCTGGCGCTCGCGCGCGAAAACCAGAAAAAAGCCGGCGTCGAGAATGTCGAGTTCCTGAAGGGCGAAATCGAAAGCATTCCGCTTCCCGACAACTCGGTGGACGTCATCATCTCGAATTGCGTAATTAATCTATCTGGCGACAAGGACCGCGTGCTGCGCGAAGCCTTTCGAGTACTCAAGCCGTCCGGCCGCTTCGCTGTTTCCGACGTAGTGGTGCACGGCGAGGTGCCGTCTGCGATCCGCAAGAACGTCGAGTTGTGGATCGGCTGCATCGCCGGAGCGATGCAAGACGACGAGTATTCGAGCAAGCTCGCGCGCGCCGGTTTCAACGAAATCAGCATCGAGCCCACACGCGTGTACGACATCGAAGACGCCCGCCAGTTTCTGACAGGGCAGGGAATCGACGTGGACGCCGTGGCGCCCCAAGTGGCCGGCAAATTCATGAGTGCTTTCGTTCGTGCTCGAAAGCCCAGTGCTTGCTGTGAGCCGGCCTGTTGTGGAGGCTCGCGCCAGTCGTGAGCTTGGCCCGAGTCAGTCTCTTTTTCACGGCTGGTCTTTGTGCGGCGCAGGATCCGCTTCAAGTCCTGCCTCACAACTACAGCGTGGCGTTTGACAACGAATTCGTCCGCGTCGTGCGAGTTCATTACGGTCCCCATGAAAGGCTCCCGGTGCACGATCATCCCAAGACGCCCACCGTCTATGTCTATCTCGCCGACGCGGGACCAGTGAAATTCACTCACACCGGCGCGGATCCGTTCACTCTCGAACGGCCGGCAGTGAAAGCAGGAGGTTTTCGATTGAACCGCGGATTTATCGAGACGCACGAAGTCGAAAGCCTCGCCGATCAATCGAACGAATTTCTCCGAGTGGAACTCAAGAAACTCAAACTGGGAACGGCCGGGCTGACAGGCCGGTTCCCTCCCAAGGAGTCCAGTTCCGGCGCAAAGGTCGAGTTTGAAGACTCCCACCTGCGGATTCTCCGTGTGACCTGCCAACCTCAAACGACGTGCGAAGACCGAAGATCGTCCGAACCGGCGCTAGTGATCGACTTTTCCGGACCATCGTCCCCAGTCCGTTGGGATCCAGCGAATTCAGTGAACCCGATCGACAACCACGCGAAGCCTTATCATGCCCTGCGGATTGAATTCAACGCCAGTTCCTGATCACGGCACTTCGCCAACTCGATTCTCCTTCGCCTCTATTAGTTAGATCGTTTTGTCCGTCCCGCCGCCGCCATCGCGCCATAAGCTGACATCAGGCGA
>JBGPSX010000546.1:0-2205 GCA_041490325.1 Bryobacteraceae bacterium
GCTTCAATCATGTGGACTTCGCCGATGGCGCCGCTCGCGATTATCTCTTTCGCCTTCGCGTAGAGAATGGAGCTGACGCGCTGGCTGCCGACTTGCAGAATGCGTCCGGTCTTCTTCTGCGCGTCAATCATCGTGTGCCCGTCTTCGACCTTCTGGACCATGGGCTTTTGACAATAGACATCCTTGCCGGCGTTCATGGCGGCAGTTGCGATACGCGCGTGCCAGTGATCGGGCGTGGCGACGATGACGGCATCGAGATTCGGACGTGCCAGAAGCTCGCGGTAATCGCGCGTAGTGAAAACGCGGTCGCCATACCGTTCGCGCGCCGCGGTGAGTCGGCCTTCGTAGACATCGGCGACGCCGACGAGCTCGACACCGGGCAGCGATGTGGCGGTGCGAACGTCGCCTTGGCCCATGATGCCGAACCCGATGCATCCGAGCTGAACGCGATCGTTGGGGGAAACGGGTTTCCTCTCAGTTTGGGCGAGGGCGGCTTGAGCTGCTAAGCCGGACAGGGTGCTGGCTTTGACGAAATTGCGGCGATTCATCGGCATGGTGATCTCCCAATCAATGATAGCGGATAAGAACCGTGACACCGGGGTATTTGGCGGCCAAACGCTGGCCGGGTTGATCGCCGAGGACGCTGATGGCGGTGGCCAGGGCGTCGGCCAAAACGCCGGTGGGGGCGATTACGGTGACGTCGCAGCGATTGGTTAGGGCTTCGCCCGTGGTGGGATTTAGGATGTGGGAATAGCGGTGGCCGTTGGCGTCGAGGTGTTGTTCGGAGTCGCCTGATGTGGAGACGGCGCCTTGGGTGAGCTCGAGAATGTCGCTGGCCGACGGGGCGTCCCCAGGAGTGGGGACGCGGCACGCAAGAGTGCGTGCGCCACAGCCGATTCGCCAGGGGGGTTGGTTCGGGGGCGTGGTGAAGACTAGATCGCCGCTCATGGCGACCAATGCGCGGTCGATGCCTTGGCGCTTCAGGACGGCTAGGGCTTCGTCGGCTGCGTATCCTTTTGCTATGCCGCCTAGGTCTAGCTGCATATCGGGGTCGTCCAGCAGAACAGTGTGGCTGGCCGGATCGAGATGCATTTTGCGAAAGCCGCAGTGGGAAAGAGCGCGGTCTAGAGCCTCCCGTGATGGAAGTTTGTTGCGCCGGCGTGCTTCGCGCCACAGGCGGGTGAGAGGACCGACGGTCACGTCGAATGCGCCGTTGCTTACTTCTGAAATGTTTTGTGCGATGGAGAGGACTTGGAAAAGGTCGGCGCTGACGGGTGCTGTCGTTTTGGGTAGGCGATTCAGTTCGCTGTCGGCTTTGTAATCGGAGAGTATTGAATCGAGTTGTGCGATCCGATCGAAGGCGGCTCGGAAGGCGGCGGTGGCTTGCTGCTCATCCCGCGCATATAGTTTGATACCGACCAGCGTGCCCATGTGAGGCTCCACTGCTTCGAACAGCGTAAGGCTGAGCGCGAAAACGAGCTTACTGTTCATCCGATTCGACGCTGTTGTTCCAGTACTGATACATTTCGTCGGCGCTGGGGACTTTGGCGGGACGAATCAGGCGGAAGCCGAGCCATTGGGCGTCGGTGTGATACCAGATGCTTTTCGGCAGCTGCGGGTCTTGGACTTTCCAGGAAGCATCGGACGCGACTCGCGCTGAACAGCGCAGCATTGGAGCGGCGTCGTTCCACGATCCACCGCGAACCGCGTGGGGATACGGCGAGGTGGCTTTGTTCCACGGATTCGCGCTGTCGCCGGGTTTGTAGGGAGCATATGCATCGAGCGTCCATTCCATGACGTTGCCGAGCATGTCGTACAGGCCCCACGGATTCGGTTTCTTGGTTGCCACCTTTTGATATTTCCCGTTCGAATTCGCCTTGTACCAGGCGTGGTCGTCGAGTTGCCCGGCATCGGTTCCGGAGCGGCAGGCGTATTCCCATTCCGCTTCGGTCGGCAGCCGGTAGAACTCGCCGGTCTTGACGCTGAGCCATTCGGCGTACTTGTTGGCCGCGTGTTGAGTCATGCTGATGGCCGGAAAACCATCGATGCCCATGCCGAAGCTCATTTCGACGTAGGGACGCGTGGGACGGCTGACCGCGTCGACGATGGCGTCTTTGTTCGCCACTTCGTTCGCCTGATTTTCAAACATGAAGAGGCGGTACTCGTCCCAGGTCACTTCGTGGGCCTGCATCCAGAAGGCGTCAA
>JBGPSX010000547.1:0-2190 GCA_041490325.1 Bryobacteraceae bacterium
ATAAGCGTAACAATGACTAGTGTCGCCCGCGATCTCATCCCTCAAACCATACCCTGAGTTGTCGCCAAGCGTCAATGGCCCATGCTGTTTCGGCGGGGATTTCATCAACTAAGGTCAAGAGATGAGAATCGGGCTACGGTGATCGTGCGCCCGGCTGTAAACTACAAGAGAAACATTCGCAACGCTATGTTTTGAATTTAGCCGGCATTCAGGTGTGTCGCGTGGTTTCTAACTCGGATTGAGGAAGTGAGACTGCCGTTGGATCGTAGAAAAGCACGAATTGCGGCGCTGAAGAATTTCCTTAAGGAGAGGATCGTCATTTTGGATGGCGCCATGGGCACCATGATCCAGGCGCAGCAGCTTGACGAGGCCACCTTTCGCGGCTCCCAATTCGCGAAGCACCCGAAGGACCTGCGTCAAAACTATGATGTGTTGAACATCACGCAGCCGCACATCGTGCAGGCCATTCAACGGCAATATCTTGAAGCTGGCGCCGACATCATCAAGACCAACACGTTCAACTCGAATGCGATTTCCACGCTGGACTACGGCCTTGAGAATCACGTACACGCGCTCAATGTGGCGGGCGCGCAGATCGCCCGGCAGGTCGTCGAGGAATTCGAAGCAGCCCATCCCGGCCACCAACGTCTCGTAGCCGGCTCGATGGGGCCGACGAATCGCACGGCCTCGATGTCGCAGGACGTGAACAGCCCCGCTTCGCGGGGCGTCACCTTCGACAAGCTGCGCGAAGTCTATTACGAGCAAGCGCGCGGCCTGGTGGAAGGCGGCGTCGACATTCTTCTGGTCGAGACTGTGTTCGACACGCTGAATGCGAAAGCGGCCTTGTTCGCCATCGATGAATACTTCGAAGCGTCCGGGCAGCGCGTTCCGGTCATGGTGTCCGTGACGATCGTGGACCAGAGCGGACGCACCCTCTCCGGGCAGACCGTTGAAGCGTTCTGGATCTCGATTTCGCACATGGACCTGCTGAGTGTCGGCATCAATTGCGCGCTTGGCGCGAAGCAGATGCGGCCTTATGTCGAGGAGCTTTCACACCTGGCGCCGGTCCACATCAGTTGCCACCCGAATGCGGGCCTTCCCAACGCATTTGGCGGGTTCGATGAAACGCCCGAAACGATGTCTGCCGACCTGCATGAATTTGCCGCCAACGGTTGGCTGAACATCGCCGGCGGTTGCTGCGGAACCACGCCTGCCCACATCCGCGCGATCGCCGAAGCGGTGCGAGGTCTTGAGCCGCATCGCCTGTCCAAACCGGAGCGCTATACACGCTTCAGCGGCCTCGAGCCGCTTATACTTCGCCCGGATTCGCGCTTCGTCAACATTGGAGAACGCACGAACGTTACCGGCTCGCCGAGTTTCTCCAAGCTGGTTCTCGGCGGCCAGTACGAAGCGGCGCTGGCGGTGGCGCGCCAGCAAGTCGAAAACGGCGCGCAGATTATCGACGTCAATATGGACGAGGCCATGCTCGATTCCGAGCAGGCCATGTCCACATTTCTGCACCACATCGCGGCGGAGCCGGACATTGCCCGCGTGCCAATCATGATCGACAGCTCGAATTGGAAAGTGATCGAAGCCGGGCTCAAGTGCGTTCAGGGCAGAGGCATCGTCAATTCCATCAGCTTGAAAGAAGGCGAGGAAGCTTTCCGGCAGCGCGCTCGTTTGGTCCGGCGCTACGGCGCGGCCATGGTGGTCATGGCGTTTGATGAGAAAGGCCAGGCGGACTCGCTCGCGCGAAAGTTGGAGGTGTGCCGGCGATCGTACCGGATCCTTACCGAAGAAGCCGGCGTCGCTCCGGAAGAAATCATTTTTGATCCGAACATTCTGACGGTGGCGACCGGCATCGAAGAGCACAACAACTACGCGGTGGACTTCATCGAAGCGGCGCGCCAGATCAAGGCCACGCTCCCCTACGCGAAGGTGAGCGGAGGAGTGAGCAATATTTCGTTTTCTTTCCGCGGACACAACGTCGTCCGCGAAGCAATGCACTCCGCCTTTCTCTACAGCGCGATCCAGGCCGGCCTGGATATGGGCATCGTGAACGCCGGGCAACTCGCGATCTACGAAGAAATTCCAAAAGACCTGCTCCATTTGGTCGAAGACGTATTGCTGAATCGCCGCCCCGATGCAACCGAACGCCTCCTCGCTTTCACCGAGACGGTGAAGGCGAAG
>JBGPSX010000548.1:0-2189 GCA_041490325.1 Bryobacteraceae bacterium
GCTGGCATCGCTCGCGCGCAGTCATCCAGCGTTCCCGGCGCGATCCGCAATCTGCAGCCCATGACTGGCGGAATCGAGCCGATTACGGCCGGCGAACGCGCGGCGCGCATGGAAAAAGCGCGGCGATTGATGCGCGACAGCAAGATCGCCGCGGTCGTGATGGAAGGGGGCTCGAGCCTGTTCTATTTCACTGGTGTCCGCTGGGTGGCCACAGACCACACTTTCGTTTTTGTCTTCCCCGTCCGCGGCGAGCCAGCCTGGGTTATCTCCGGCGAGGACGAAACCAAGGCGCGCGCCGCGATTCCGCCGGGCGCCGATATCCGTACAGCGGCGGATTCCGAGAGCGCCCACAAGATGATCGCGCAGGTCTTGAAAGATCGAGGTGTTTCTGCCGCTCGCATCGGGATCGAGGAACGCGCAAGATTTGCGTTGTTCGATGGGCTTCGCAAACAGGCGCCCACGCTCGAATTTGTCAGCGCCGATGCTGTCACGGCCGGTTGCCGCATGATCAAGTCGCCGGCTGAAATCGCGCTCATGCAGCGCGCCAACGACATCACAATTGCGGCCTATCGCGCGGCTTTTACGACTTTTCGCGAAGGCATGACACAGCAGGAATTGAGCGCCAACATCAGCGCCGCTTACCGGGCTCTTGGCGTCCAGGGTTTCGCCATGGCGATCTTTGGCAAGTACACTGCGTTCCCGCACGGATCCGTCCAGCCGCAGAAGCTGCGCGAGGGCGATTTGGTGCTGATCGACGACGGCTGCAGCGTTGAGGGATACCAATCGGACATCACCCGCACCACCGTGTTCGGCAAGCCTTCGGCGCGCCAGCGCGAGATCTGGAATCTGGAACGCAAAGCGCAGGACGCTGCGCTCTCAGCCGCGAAGCCCGGCGCTAGGTGTGAATCGGTGGATGCGGCCGCGCGCAAGGTGATCACCGATTTCGGTTTCGGTCCGGGTTACAAAGTGCCCGGACTCCCGCATCGCACCGGCCACGGCATCGGGCTCGACGGCCACGAGTGGACCAACCTGGTTCGCGGCAACAAAACGCGCCTTCAGCCTGGCATGTGTTTTAGCAATGAGCCTACCATCGCGATCTACGGCGAGTTCGGCGTGCGCCTGGAGGACTGCATGTATATCACGCCCGAAGGCGCGCGCATGTTTACCAAACAAAGCCCGGCTATCGATCAACCGTTCGGGTAGGGAAGAGCTCATGCCACAAGCCATCGAAAACTCAACCGCAATCTTCCGCTCCAGGATCGGGAAGCTTCAGGATGCGATGAAGGAGTTTGGACTTCAGGCGGTCATCCTGGAGCCCGGCCCGGCCATGATGTACTTGACGGGCGTCCGTTGGGGACGGAGCGAGCGCACGTTTTCGGTAGTCATTCCCGCCAAGGGCGAACTGGCCTTCGTGCTGCCGGGTTTCGAAGAGATGCGCGCGCGCGAACTGATCCACGTTGGGGATGACATCCGCGTCTGGCAGGAGGACGAGAGTCCATATCAGCGCATCGCCGATGTGTTGAAGGATCGTGGCATCAATGCCGGGCGCGTGGGCGTGGATGCAACGGCGCGCTTCTTCGTATTCGATGGAATCCGAAAACTTGCTCCGAAGCTCGACTATGTCAGTGCCCAGCAGGTCTTGAAATCGGCCGGAGCAGACGCGAGCCAACCCGCCCGCCGATAGCTGGCCCAGGGTGCCGCTCTTTTACGACCTTGCCGCTACCCGATTTCAGGGTACCGTGCTTCTTTTCCCGCATCACCTTGGCGATCTTTCGCTTGCCTTCGAACTCCGTTGTGCCATGGCATTCCCTCCGTTTGCTAGAGCACGCCGAATCCAAAGTGTTTCAAAGGTGAAACGCAACCCGACGCAACTTCATCCTATGGATAGTGAAGCCACGCGAAGACAACCCACCTGAGCCCAAGAAGCGTGTAGCAGCGGGGGCGTTACCGCCGGAGGCATCAGAAGCGCTGGAAGCGCCAGAGGACGATACTGTGGATGAAGCCAGCAAAGAGTCGTTCCCGGCGAGCGATCCGCCGGCCTGGACGATAACCAACGGCCGTTGATCGCAGCCTGCGCTAAACTCGAACTATACGCCGCTGAGAGCACCCAACGGGCGCGTAGCTCAGGTGGATAGAGCATCAGCCTTCTAAGCTGAGGGTCGCTGGTTCGAGTCCAGCCGCGCCTACCA
>JBGPSX010000549.1:0-2185 GCA_041490325.1 Bryobacteraceae bacterium
ATAGGAACGGTCCCACCTCCAGTGCGGATGTGGCGGAATTGGCAGACGCGCTAGATTCAGGTTCTAGTTCTCGCAAGGGAGTGAAGGTTCAAGTCCTTTCATCCGCACCAACAACCAACAGCTCTTCCTATCGCTTGTCATCCGGTATCCTTCATTGAGACGTACTTTCAATTGGAGGATACTTGGTCAAGCTGGGCATCGGAGTGGTTGGGGTGGGCGCGATGGGGCAGCGGCATGCCGAGAATATTCGCCGATTGATCCCGGAAGCGCGGTTGATCGCGGTGGCGGATTCGGATCTCGCACGGGCGCGACAGGTTGCCGCCGAGCTGGAGATCGAGCACTACTACGACACTGTCGAAGCACTGGTCGAGAGACAAGATATCCAGGCCATTGTGATCGCCACGCCGGCGAAATTTCATGGCTCGGCCATCGTGGCGTGCGCGCGCAATGGCAAGCATATCTTTTGCGAGAAACCCCTTACACTCACCGTCGAAGAGGCTGACGCGGTTTTAGGCGTGACCGCGAAGGCGGGCGTACGCTTGCAGCCAGGGCATGTCCGCCGTTACGATCCTGCATACGCCCGGGCCAAGCAGCGCATCGAAGCGGGCGAGATTGGCGAGCCGGTGCTCTTCAAGTCGCTCGGACGGGACCAATCTCCTCCGCCCGTCAGTTACTTCGAAAGCGGAGCCAATGGCATGTTCTTTCAGGATTCGACGGTCCATGAATTCGACTTGGGCCGCTGGATGATGCAAGACGAGATCGCGGAACTGCATGCCTACGGCGCCGTCCTAGTGTTTCCGGAACTGGCGCGATTCAACGACATCGACACCGCCATCGTGAACATGAAGTTCTCTCGCGGCACTTTGGGGGCGGTCGAAAGCTACATGCAGGCCGTGTACGGTTACGACATCCGCACTGAGATTGTCGGCTCTAAGGGTTCCATTCTCATCGGCTATTTTCAGCAGACGGCCGAGCTGGTGCTGACTGCCGCTGGAACGCGTACCGACATTGTCGATCACTTCCTGGTGCGGTTCGCCGATGGTTACCTGGAGGAGATGCGCGACTTCGTTCGCTCGATTCTTACCGGCAGGGACCCTCGTGTGAACGGCTTCGATGGCCGGCAAGCTGTGGCGGCGGCCGCTGCTGCCGAGCGCTCGTACCGCGAGGGCCGGCCCGTAAGTCTTGCTGAATTCGATCATGCCTGACGACCCCGCTACGGTTGTCCCATCTCACGAGCCAAAGCTGAGAGCCGGAGCGGTGGGCCTCATCGGCGCCTCGGCGATGGGCGTAGCCATGTTGTCCCCCGCCATGGCTGTGTATCTGAACTTTGGCGCCATCACGCTGTACGCTGGAAAAGCCGGCCCGCTCGTCTTTCTGCTGGCTCTGGCTGCCACGCTACCGACGGCGCTCAGCTACGCGCTGGTGGCTCGCGAACTGCCTTCGTCCGGCAGCGCCTTCCATTGGGCGCGCACGGCGATCAATCGGCCCGTTGGCGTGGCCGTCGGTCTCATCACGGCGATTTACTACATCATGAACGTGCTCTTGCAGCCGATCACGTTTGGCATCTTCTCGCGCGATCTTCTGGCGCTAACGGGATGGACACAGCCCTTCGCTGCGTGGGCCATCGGCGCGGTTTTCTCATCCTTGGTATGTGCCTGGCTGGTTTACCGCGGCATACAACCTTCGGCGCACGGCGCACTCGGCTTCCTATTATTCGAGATGACCATCATCTTCGCTTTGGCGGTGACGGTTGTCGTGGTACAGGCGCCGAAAGGCGTACTGGATGCGACCGAGTTCCTTCCATCCAGCTCATCTCACGGCGTATCCGGATTATTCCAAGGACTGGTCTTCGCCCTGTTGACCTTTTGCGGGTTCGATGTGATCAGCACCGTGGCGGAGGAAGCGAAAGCTGCGCGTACTTTGATCCCGCGTGCAACCATGCTGGCTTTGATCGTCTTCGCTGTGTTTGTCATCGCGCACACGTGGGCGTTCACTTTCTCTAAGCCGATTGCTGCGATCGCCGCCGATGTCCAGGCCGGCAAGCTGCCTGTCACGGAAATCGCACGGGAATACTGGGGCCGCGGATACTTCATCGTGATCCTGACCGGATTGTCGGCGACCATCGGCGTATTCATCGCCACCAGTGTGGGCGCCAGCCGAGTGGTCTACGCGATCGCGCGCGAAG
>JBGPSX010000550.1:0-2180 GCA_041490325.1 Bryobacteraceae bacterium
CCCGCTGTCGGTTTCTGTGCTGGCACTGAATCCATATGTGCTCGATTTTCTGTCCGCGGCGCGCGGCTACGGCATGGCGTTAGCGTTTTTCTTCCTTGCGTTTTGGGAGATCCTCGAATGGCTCAGCGAGCCCAAACCCCAGCGCCTGATCCGCGTTGGAATCGCACTGGCATTGTCGGTCGCATCCAATCTCGTGTTGTTACCACCAGCACTGGGACTGGCGTTAATGCTCATGATCGCAATCCGGGAGCAGCGCCGCAGCTTTCAACCGGCAGTGACCGTCTCCAAGAAGGGCACGAAAAAGGAAGAGCCGAATCCGTATCCGACTCTAGGCCAAGCCATGCTGCGCCTGCTCGTTCCGTTCTTCGGACTAGCGTGGCTTATCTTGATGTACCCACTTAGCAACGCATCGACGGGGCTGTTTTACGCGGGCGCCATGACGCTGAGGCAATTCCCCGAAAGCCTGGTGCGCTATTCCCTGCCCCTGGCCCCGGAATGGTTAGTCAGTGTTCTAGCGCTCGCCGTCTTACCTGCAGTGCTGGTTGCATCCGCCGCGCTTGCATGCCGCGCCCTGTCTCGCTGGGCGAAAGCCGGACTCCCGGAGCGATCGCTCGTGCTCCTCGCGGGCATCATGACATGCGCTTTCCTCGCAGTGGTGCTTGCGCGCCTAGCCTTGGATATTCCGTATCCCGAAGGCCGCACTGGCATCTATTGGATCCCGGTTCTTACGCTCGCCGGATTACTGATCGCCCCACATTGGCCCCGCGCAACGCCAATTCTCGCCATCCCATTCCTCGCTTGCCTGGCCACTTATGCCGCCGAATTTCGCACCAGCTACTACGCCGATTGGCCCTACGACGCCGACATGAAGACCATCGTAAGACTGATTGGCGACCGCAAGCCGAACAATCTCGGCCGCCAGATCCGCGTCGAAGGGAGCTGGCAATTCGAGCCCAGCGTGAACTTCTATCGCTACAGCGATCATCTGGACTGGCTGGCAGAATTCGAACGTGCTCCACCCAAGCCCGGCGCCGACTACTATTTGTTGTTATCGCAAGACTCGCACTTCCTGAACGACCTGCATCTGAAGCCGATCTTCACAGGGCCGCAGTCCGGCACGATTCTGGCCCAGCCGTAAAACGGAGTACGATAACCACCATGGAGATCGACTTCGACGGCGGCAGGAAACTTCGGCTGCTGGTTGGCGACATCACCAAGATCCAGGTGGACGCCATCGTGAACGCCGCGAACTCCGGACTGCATGGAGGCGGGGGCGTCGACGGCGCAATTCACCGCGCAGGCGGTCCCGGGATCATGCGCGAGCTAGACCAGATCCGAGCCTCCGAAGGCGGCTGTCCCACCGGCAGCGCCGTCGTCACGTCAGCCGGCGCGCTTCCCGCCCAGCATGTATTCCACGCGGTCGGCCCCATCTACAGCGGCGGCAGCCATGGCGAGCCGGAGATGCTCGCTTCGTGTTACCGGACATGCCTCGAACTCGCCGACCAACATGGCGTGCGCAGCATCAGCTTCCCGGCGATCAGCACCGGCGTCTACGGATATCCCGCCGAACAAGCGGCGCGCATCGCGCTGAAAACGGTGGCGCTGCATCTCAAGAAACCAGAATCGGGAATCCACGAAGTTTTGTTTGTGCTCTTCGATCAGCGATTCTACGATCTTCACTCGCGCGTCGCCGCAAGCCTATTCGCGAAACCGTAACCTACGTTTTCAAAAACTGCTGAATGGATTTTGCCGCCTGTCGAATCCGGTGTTCGTTCTCCACCAGCGCGAACCGGACATGCCCTTCGCCGAGTGGCCCGAATCCGATCCCGGGCGAAACAGCCACTAGCGCCTTTTCCATCAGCAGCTTTGAGAACTCAAGCGATCCTAGCGCGCGGTGTTGCTCTGGAAGCGGAGCCCAAACGAACATGGAACCGCGCGGCGGTTCCACCGGCCACCCGGCGCGCTGCAACCCATTCACCAGAACATCGCGACGCTTCTGATAAGTGGCGCAGATTTCCTTGGTCTCTTTGCCGCACTCGCGCAGCGCGATGATCGATGCAATCTGAATCGGCTGGAAGATGCCGTAATCGAGATAGCTTTTAATTCGCGCCAGCGCGGCGATTAACTTGCGGTTGCCGAGACAGAATCCGACGCGCCAGCCCGCCATGTTGAAACTCTTC
>JBGPSX010000551.1:0-2171 GCA_041490325.1 Bryobacteraceae bacterium
AGAATGCCATTCATGGGCGTGCGAACTTCGTGGCTCATGTTGGCGAGAAATTCGCTCTTGGCCCGGCTGGCGGCCTCGGCGGCTTCTTTGGCCTGCTTCAGTTTGTCCTCAACGCGCTTCCGCTCCACAACCGGAGCGAGAACATTGGCGATGGCTTGCAAAAAGTGGACGTCGTCATCGGTGAAGCGCCGTTCGGTGGCGGTGTAAACACCGAGCACTCCCCAAGGCCGTTCTTTGCCTGTGATCACTACCGTCACGGCGCCGACCAGGCCCAGCCGCTTGCCCAGACTGGTGTCGTCGAATCGGGTTTCCACGGCGAGGTTTTCCGCCACGACCGGCATTTCCGAGGTGAGCGTGTAGCCTTCCTGAGTTCCGGCCACGATAGTGCGCTGGCCGGTTGGCTCCCTTCCCCAACCTGCTTCGGCTCGAGTGATCAACCAGCTTCTTGAATCGTCCAACTCAAGAATGCTGCACCGATCGATGGCAAGCGTTCGCAGCACCAGAGCGGTGGCGGCCTGGAGTACAGCGTCGAGCTGTGTTTCCGTCAGAGCGAACTGGCCCAGAACGGCTACGGCGGCCTGTTGCTCGCCGCGAACACGCAAAGCACTCTCGGTTTGGCGGCGCGCGGTCACATCGCGGAATCCCCAGACGCGTCCCTCGGCCTTTCCAGCAATACAATGCGGCTCGGAGTGTCCATCCAGGATCCTGCCGTCTTTGAACTCGATCAACCCGTCGGTCACTTCCGGCTTGCCGGCGCGCCGTACTCTGGCCGCGAAAGCAGCGGGATCCTTGAGCTGATCCAGGACGTATTCGAGCATTTTGGAGGCGTTGCCGGTTTCGAGCAACGCGCTGGGAATGTTCCACATTTCCGCAAACTTCTGGTTACACAGAACCATTCGGCCCCGTAAACCAACCACCAGAATGCCGTCTGCCGTGGCCTCGAAAACGTTGCGGAGAGTCTCGGCCTGCGTGCGCAAGCGTCTGCGCAGTGTGACGACCCACGCGAGAGCACCCAGGGCAGCCACCACTAAGGTAATGATCGGGAGGGCTCGGTCAGGCGTAAACCGGTGGACCAGGACCACGCCAGCTAAGGCCGCGCCGCATAGGCACACTCCCAGCGCGACAAGACGCGGGTTGTGCACGGCGGTCCTGAGACCAGCCCGTACATAGTTCGGCACAGTTACCGTATCGACCGGAGTCAAGACAATACTTAAGCTGAAAATGCCGAAATTACTGGAGGTTAGGGGAGCTCAAACCAATGACTAGACGAAGCGATACTTTCGTGCCCGGTCGTCCCAGATGACTTTCTTGTTGTTTCGCAGCGATAGCGTGGCCAGGTGGCCGGAAATGGCCGCCTGTTGTCCGACGGTCGGCGGGGCGATGACCTTTGTCTTGCCCTGCATCGCTTCGATCCAATTGCGCAGGTGCGCTTCCACTGCCTTGTTGTCGTTACCGGGCAACTCGACATGCAGTTCTTTCCGGGCTGCGACGTTGGCCGGCGGCTTGCCACCGAACTTCTCTGGATAATAATGCAGGAACTGGCGATTCAAAACCTCGATGGCGCCTTCGTTCCCCATGAAATTTTCGCCATAGCCGTAGTGATCGTTGCCGAAGTAGCAACTGTAGTTGATGTGAAACTTGTCGGGGTATTCGTAGATCGCGCTGAATGTGTCCGGCGTGTCGCGGTCGTCGTTCGCGGTCCAGCGATAGATGCCGCCGGATGCCATGCAGGAAGTAGGAACAATTTTGCCGCACACGAAGTTGGTGATGTCGGTCTGATGCACCAGCAAGTCGGTTGCGATGCCGCCCGAGTAATCCCAATACAGGCGCCACTGATAATAGCGATGCGGATCCCAATCGCGCTTGGGCGCTGGTCCTAAGAATTTGGCCCAATCGCTGTTCTGCGGGCTGGCGTCGTCGGGAATGCGATAGCGCCAAGCCGGATTGTCGTCGAGCGAATTGCGATACCAGAACGCCCGCACGTAGTGGACATCGCCGATCAGACCGTCGGCCACCATCTGCCTGGCTTGCTGGTAAAGCGAATTGCTGCGATTCTGGGTGCCAACCTGAATCACCTTCCCGGATTTCTCAGCTTCCTTCAGCATCTCCTCGCCTTGTTCGATGGTGTGGGCGAGCGGCTTCTCAACATATATATGCTTGTTGGCCTTCAG
>JBGPSX010000552.1:0-2169 GCA_041490325.1 Bryobacteraceae bacterium
CAACAGATTCGCGACATTGGCGCAGGCAATTAGCAATACCAAAGCCACAACGATCATGAGCACCGTGAGCGGCTTCTGAATCTGGTTGCGAAGGTACGAGTAGCCTCCGCTGCCGGGCAGCAGCGTGGCGCGGTTGCGCTCAGCGTAGTCTTTGGCTGCGTACGCAGGCACCGGCTTCCGCTCCGGATCGCTTGCCAGAATCTGCTTCCAGAGCAGATCCATCTCGGGAATCGCAGATTGCAGCGTGACGCCGGGCTTCAGCCGTCCCAGAGTAGTGAGCCACCAATAGTGGCGCGTGTTCCATTCCCGGACGCCGCGTTGGATGGCAGGCAGTTCCATGATCGGAAGATACATGTCGGGATGCATTCCGATCGCTGTTCCGACGAACCCGCGCCGGGCTACACCGACGATGCTCAGCGGCGAGCCGTTTAGAAGAATTCCACGCCCCAGCACGCGCGCGTCCCCTCCAAAACGGCGCTGCCAGAAATCGTAGTCGAGGACGACAAACGGGTGTGCGTTTTCGGTCTTGTTGTCGGCCGGAGTCAGCAGGCGTCCGATGGCGGGCGTTACACCCAGCACTTCGAAATAGTTGCCGGACACCAGGTTGGTCGACACCAGTGTCGCAGCAGAATCAGCGCCCTCGCCGGGCACTTCCAAGGCGGCCTGCGAGCCTCCGCCACCCGAGGCAATAAACCCCGAGAAGGACTTGTTGTGATCGCGAACGTACTCGTAGTCCGGATAGTTGAACCCCACCGACGGCTTGTCGGGATTGAGCGCGAAGACCGCCAGACGCTCGGGATCTTGCACCGGGAGCGAGCGCAACAAAACGGCATCGATCAACGTAAAGATCGCGGTGTTGGCCCCGATGCCGAGCGCCAGCGAGAGAATCGCGATGGCCGCGAAACCCCGATTTTGCAAGAGGATTCGGATTGCGTAGCGCGCATCCTGCCACAACGTATCGAATATACGCATTTCACCCTCCCGGACAGTCAGCACATTAGACGACGGAAGCCAGTGTAGCGTTGGCAACTTGCGTCCGGCGGAAGGATACGTCGGTTACTTGCCGCCTGCGTGGGCGCGCTGGCCGGGAGGACGGCACCTTGGACACCCGCATCCGATTTGATCGCTGCCGGCCAGAAAATCCTTGACTTGTTCAATGCAGGGCCCCATGTTTTCACGCCATGCTTTTTTGATCGCCTTCTGTTCCGATGGCGTGAGATGCCAGGAAAGGGGCGCGTGCTGATCCGGGAATTCAAACTTGACGTTGTGAATTGGAAGCGTGGCCTTCCACTTGTTCTGAAGCAGCTCGATTTCGATATCGCTGTGAGCGGCCTGGCCAGCGCCGCGCACATTCGCTAGCGTAGAAATCGGTGCGATGGCTTGATAAAACCAACCACGGCTTTTGGCGTGCCGTTCTTCGCGCAGATCTTCGACCACTTTTGCTCCATGGATCTGAAGGACCAAGACACTCTCCACTTCGTCCTTGATTCCAGTCAGCGCTTCGTCCAGCCATTCCACCAACGTCGCCGTGCCGAAATTGTCGTAGTAACCGCCATCGACGACGTGTGGTTGCGGCCCGGGAGCTTTCGCGCGAGAGGCGGGAGTGACATAAGCAAATGTCGCGGAGAGCCGTGCAGCGGTCACGATGCCGACATCCAGCCATTGGCCATTTATGTGATGCAAATCGGCTGCGTCCACTCGCGCCCTGCCTCCCGTGGTTGGATTGTCCAGTCGCGTAGTCATCAGCAAGAGCCGCTCGCCGGTCTCGGAAATGGTTGCATTCATCACGACCGCAGGCAACTCTCCGCTCGCGACCTTGTCGTTCCATTTGCTCAGCGGTTCTTCCAATGCGCACGGCTTTGAAAGGTCCTTGGCGCTGTTCATGCACCATGCCTTTTCGAGCGCGCGGCCTCTGCCTATTAGGGGTCCGGCCACCCATGGGATCAGTGCGCGCGAAAGGTCGGGCCAGCCCAACCCCCAGGCCACTTCGTCGAGGCTGGACTCGGCCGCGGCATGTGCGGCATCCTTCGAATTGACCGGATCCGCAAGCCAATATAGAAAGGCGGCGCTACCCACGCTGCCTCCCGAGACAGAGCTAATCAGCCGCAGCGATCGGCGGAACGAATCGCCGAAGGTTTCCTGTAAACCGGTCAGAACCTGGGCGGCCCA
>JBGPSX010000553.1:0-2152 GCA_041490325.1 Bryobacteraceae bacterium
ACTTTTTGTCGATCCTCGGGCGCTTGAAGCCCGATGTCAGCTTTGGCCGGGCGAGCGACGAGATGAAGCAGGTAACCCAGCAGTTGGGCGCCAGCGCTTCCCAGAGAATGCACATGCTGCACCCGGCCCAGCACCCGATCACCATGTTCGGGTTTCAGGAGGAAGTCGTCGGCAACGTGCGCCTGGCCATGTGGATGCTGCTCGGCGCCGTAGCGTTCGTTCTTCTGATTGCGTGCGTCAACGTCGCGAATCTGTTGCTTGCGCGCGCGGAAGCGCGCCAACGCGAGATCGCGATTCGAAAGGCGCTGGGCGCTGCCACCTGGCGTCTGACCAGGCAGTTCGTCACCGAAGCCGTTCTGTTGTCGCTGGGCGGGGCGCTACTCGGGCTGGGTCTCGCCTTTGCCGGCTTGCGAGCCATCGCGCGTACCAACGCCGCCAGCATTCCACGAGTGAATGAAATTGGGCTCGATGCCACGGTGTTGTTATTCGCGATCGGGATCTCGTTTTTGACCGGCATTTCTTTTGGTCTGGCCCCACTCGCGCAGCTCATCGCCGGAAGTCTGCATGACACACTGAAGGCCGGCGGCTCGCGCACTACTTCCTCAGTCGCCGCCAACCAATTCCGGCGAGTCCTGGTGGTGAGCGAGCTCGCCCTGGCCCTGATCCTTCTCATCGGGACCGGCCTGATGGTTCGCGCGTTTTGGAAACTGCAAGAAGTCCACACTGGGATCCGGCCGGACAATTTGCTCACGCTGCGCGTGGTGTTGCCGCAACCCGCCTATCCCGAGAACGCACGTGTCTTGCAATTCTGGTCGAGCGTGCATCAGCGCATGGCTGGCCTGGCAGGCGTCTCGTCCGCAAGTTTCGTCAGCGGCCTTCCGCCCATCCGCCAGGTCAACGCCAACGACACCCAAATCGAGGGCTTTGTGCAGCGGCAAGGCGGCCCGATTCAAAACATCGACTACTATCAAACCGCCGGCCCACGCTACTTCGAAACCATGGGCATTCGGCTGGTCGAAGGCCGTTTCCCGGACGAGCGCGATGGCGCGAATGCACCACTGGTGCTGATCGTGAATCAGACGCTGGCGCGCATGTACTGGCCCGGCGAAAGCGCGCTCGGTCATCGTATGAAGCCGAGCTTCCAAGGCGAGTGGCGCACTATCGTGGGAGTGGTGGAAGACGTAAAGAATGGCGGAATCGACAAGCCCACGGGAACCGAATTGTATGTCCCTTACGGCCAGACGGGCGGTCAGGGAATGCGATCGGCGTACGTGATCCTCCGGACGCAAGGCGATCCAGTCCGGATGGCCAGCGCCGCGCGCGCCATCATTCGTGAAATGGATGCATCGCTTCCAGTCTCGTCGGTTCGAACCATGGATGAGGTGATGTCGCTCGCGCAATCGCGGCCACAATTCCTCACCATGCTGCTGACGTTGTTTTCGAGCGTAGCGCTAGTGCTGGCCGCGGTTGGAATCTACGGCGTCATCTCCTATTCGGTGGCGCAGCGAACCAATGAATTCGGCATTCGAATGGCCATGGGCGCCAGCCCCCGCGACGTGCTCCGCATGGTGCTCGGGCAGGGTTTACTGCTGGGCGGTTTGGGAGTCGCAGTTGGCGCAGCCGGCGCGCTGGCATTGACTCGATTGATCCGTGGCCTTCTGTTCGGAATCAGCTCGTTCGATCCGGTGACGTTTATCGTGATGGCGTTGGCAATGACGGCCGTTACGCTGGCCGCCTGCTGGGCACCCGCCCGCCGCGCCACGCGCGTCGACCCAATGATCGCGCTACGGTACGAGTAGGCCGCTTTCAGAGGCTGCTGAAAGACTCGCCGGCGCCGCTTCCTTTGGTCACGGCTCGGTTAGCGGCTGTAATCCGTAGCTGAGCCGTGACTGCAAGGAGCGGTTCCGAAGAGTTTTTCAGCATCCTCTTCAGTCCACTCTTAATGCGTCATCGCATACACAATATAGTTGACGCCAATCCGAATTCCCAGCGCGGAAAATCTTTCGGGATATTGCGGATTATCGGCGTGCTCCCATGAGTCTCCCAAATCCATGTTGTGACAGATAGCCACCATCAGCCGGCCCTTGTCGTCGTAAATCCCGCGCCAGCGCGCCTCGACGCCATCCTTCTCATAGGTCCGGTGCGTATACAA
>JBGPSX010000554.1:0-2136 GCA_041490325.1 Bryobacteraceae bacterium
GCCGGAATCACAAACGTGATTCTGCCAAAGGCGAACCAAAAGGACCTGCGCGATCTCCCGGAAGAAGTCCGCAAGCAGATGCAGTTCACGTTTGTGGAACGAATCGAAGAGGTCTTACGCACCGCAATTCCCGGCCTAACCGAACGCATGGAATCAGCCAAAACGCACTCAATAGACCACGCCGCTTAAGTAGATGTGGCGCACGCACTCTTGCGACGCACTCTTGCGTGCCGCGTTCACACTCGTGTGAACGCCCAGTGCTAGGAAAATCCCGAACAACGCACAAGTATGTGCGCCACATCTTCCTCAAACGCGCAACGCACCGCATCACGCACCATCTCCTGTAACTCGGCCCAATTGTCGCCCTCGGTGACAATCGAATATCCGATGGCATGAGCAGTGAAGCCCCCTTCAGGAGCCTCGTCGACTTCGAAGATAATTTCTTTCGGCAAGCTTGCCATTCAATCCAGCAGCATGTAAGTCACGATCGCCTCAGCGGCGAGTTGGCGCTTGGAATCCAGGATGTCCACGCGCCCAACGCAAAGATGTTTCCCAATTCGCACCATGTGCGACCGCGCTATGATTTTGCCCTCCGCGATCGGCCGCAAGTAATTGATCTTCAAGTCCGTCGTCTTGGCGGGGCGCCGGCCACCAAAATGACTAGCCAGTCCGATCCCAACCGCCGCATCCGCCAGCGTCGCAGCGACTCCCCCATGCATCACGCCGGCAATGTTCTTTAGCTCATCCCGCAGCTTGCATTCGATCGTGACCCCATCATCGTGCCGCCGGACCACACGAATGCCGAGCAGCTTGTTGAATGGCATGTTGTCAACCACCTTGCGAAGGTCGGTGAGGGTCAGAGAAACACATTGTATCATCGAGGAATGAAACTCCAAGACAAAGTCGTTATCGTGACGGGCGGCGGAAACGGCATCGGGCGCGCGTTGTGCCGGCGCTTCGCTGCTGAAGGCGCCAAGGTGGTCGCGGTTGCCGACATCGAGCAGGAAGCTGCCCGGCAGGTGGCAGCCGAGATTGGCGGATGCGACTTCGGCGTGGACGTTTCGAGCGAATCGGACGTGCAGGGCCTGGTGGACGAAGTCCTGAAACGCTACGGCCAGATCGACCTGTTTTGCTCCAACGCCGGGATCGGCGTCGAGGGCGATTGCTACGTTCCGGATCGCGAGTGGCAGCGCATCTGGGAGATCAACGTCATGGCGCACGTCTACGCCTCGCGCGCCGTGCTGCCGGCCATGCTGGCGCGCCAGCAAGGATACTTGCTGCAAACGGTTTCGGCCGCCGGGCTGCTCACGCAGATCGGATCGGCGCCGTATGCGGTCACCAAACACGCCGCGCTCGCGCTGGCGGAATGGCTCGCGATCACGTACGGCGACCATGGCATCAAGGTATCCGCGCTCTGCCCTCAAGGAGTGAAGACCCGCATGCTCGAGAAAGCGGAGTTCGGCGGCGGCGCGTTCCTGCTCGAGGGCGCTCTGGATCCTGACCAAGTGGCCGAAGCCGTCGTGAAAGGGATCGACGCAGAACTCTTCCTCATCCTTCCGCATCCTGAGGTCCTCGAATACATCCGGCGCAAAACCGGCGATTACGATCGCTGGCTCAAGGGTATGCGCCGCCTGCAAGCCAATATGCAACCATTGAAGGTGAAATGACCATGCAACAACCGGTTTGGAATTTCGAGCAGGAGCCCTTCACCGACGAACGGCCCGACGAGACCAGCATCAACCTGCGCGCCTACTTCGACCGCATGCCGGACGAAAAGATGCGCTCGTATGTGCGTGGTATGAGCGACGATCAGCTCATGGCCTGGGACGGAAACTTCAAGAACGACGGCGGCCTCATGATCGCCTGCTGCGAGCGCGAAGTGGAAGTGGATGAGTATCGCCGCGTAATCGAACTGGCCATCGCGTACCGGGATCGCGTACGGGACAAAGTTCTGAGCCACAAGTAGGCGCGGATGAATCAGACGGCGGCTTTCGGCTTGCCGCTTTCTCCGAAACGCTCGCGCAGGACATTCTTCTGTACTTTGCCCGTTCCGCCCTTGGGCAACGCGTCCGTGAACACCGCCGACGTAGGGCACTTGAAATGAGTCAGCCGTTCGCGGCACCAGGCGATGATCGC
>JBGPSX010000555.1:0-2135 GCA_041490325.1 Bryobacteraceae bacterium
CGCGCTCGGGGGCTATAGCCGGCGGAATGTGTGGGACTGCTGGATGAAACAACCGGCTCGGAAACCCGCTCCACCACTCCATGTTCCACGGCCCTCTGAGCCACGATAGCAGCGGAGCGGCTTGGCCGGAATGTCTCGACCCTCTCACCAGGATCGCCGATGACGAACATGTTCGTGTAGACCGGCACCAGCGCGCCTTCGTCGAAGAAAATCTCGAGGACGGTGCCGCTAACAGGCGCGCTCACTTCGAACGTTGCCTTGTCGGTTTCAATCTCCGCAACAATGTCACCGGCCGAAACAGAATCCCCTCTGCGCTTCAGCCATCGGCTGATGAAGCACTCTTCCACCGTGTTTCCCAGCTTCGGCGCCTCCACCGGTGTCGCCATTTAGCGCAGCGACTCCAGCAGCTTCCAGCCAACTTCGCTGAATTGGCAGAGAGTCCGCTGCGTTGGGCCGAATCCCACGAAATCCGAAGGCGCCATGCCATCGACCTCATACGAGCGGACGAACTCCGGCATTTGTTGAAGGCGCTCGACCGCCTCCGCGGGCACCGGCTTGTCGATCCGCTCTTCGCGCGGAAAGTCCCGCGTGACGAAAGGCTCTTGCCAGGTGGGATGGATGGACATCACCAGATCCGCGCCGGCCAGCTCAGTCAAGTGATAATCGCCCCGCAGCGCCGCCACTAGCAGCACTGCTTCGTAGCCGCGATCCCTGTAAATCGAATAAGCACGCTTGGTGACGGCCAGCCCGGCCTGCCGGATATCGGCCTCGCCTAACGCAGTCTGGTTATCGTGCGCGACTTCCCGCAGATAATCATCCAGGCGGCCGATCATGATAACCGCGAAACATTTCCCGGGTTCGAGCCCCGCTTCTTTCGCGCGCCGAATTCCTGCCCTGTGGCGCTCCGCGATCGCGACTACCTGCGGAACCGTGAAACTGACCGTGGCGGTAACCGTGATTCCTTCAGCGACGCAGTCTTCCAGCACATCCAGACCAGCCGCCGTCGCCGGCAATTTCACCGCGATATTCGGCGCCCAAGCGTGGAACCGTTTCGCCATGGGATACATGCACTCGCGATCGCCGGCCCGGACCGGGTTTACTTGCGCGCACACGAATCCCGACCGTCCCTGGCTGGCCTCAAACTCGGGCAGCAATCTCGCCGCCGTCTTTGTCACCGCGATCTGCGTCAGCGCTTCAGCTTTTTGCTCGGTTGGAAGATTACGCGCCAGTACCGCATCGATCTCGGATGCCCACAGCTCGCGATCGGCACGCACGGCGATGTTTGAGAGAAACGGATTCGTCGTCACGCCCACTGCGCCGCGCTTCAGACCCAATTCCAACTCACCGGCTTCAGCCGAATCGTGCCACCATTTCGTGCGTGTATTTTCGATGACCCAATTCAGGTAGGTATTGCTCACGATGCACCCAGTATAATTGCAGCCGCCAGCGCGCGGGGATCAGCGTTTCGGGAGCGCGAAGACATAGTAGCCTTGCGCGTCAGGCTTGCCGGCTTTCCACGCGATTCCGCTGGGCCGGAACGCCGAGTCGGACGACGTCAAGAACGCGGTGCTGTTTTTCGCATCGCCGGCATCACGGCCACGCAATGACGTGACGGCAACCTACTTGGCCGGCACGCGATTCCCGGCGATCCAGACCGAATCGAGTTTCTTGGTGTTTTGAATATCGTCTAGAGGATTCGCGCTGAGCACCAGAAAGTCGGCCCATTTGCCGGTTTGAAGCGTTCCGAATTGATCGTCCGCTTTCAGGCAGCGCGCGGCCGTGCTGGTAGCCGACACAATCGCCTGCATCGGCGTGAGCCCGGAGTTCGTCATGTAGCCGAGTTCCATGTGCTCGAAATAACCCTGAAACCGGTAGGGCGGACCCGTGTCCGTTCCCATCACCACCGCGACTCCGGCGTCCTCCAGCTTTTTCAAATTGCGCATCGCAACCGCCAGGTGTTCCTTGTACCACGCCGCCGCCTTGTTGCTCCGCATGTTCTCCTGAAACGCCGGCTCCTGAACCTTTGCCAGTTCGGCGTGATTTGCGTCTCTGAGAAAAAACGGATCGCTCAGGAACGCTGGCGTATCCCCGTAAACATAGGTGGAGACTTCACGCATGAGCGTCGGGCAATAAAA
>JBGPSX010000556.1:0-2104 GCA_041490325.1 Bryobacteraceae bacterium
CTTGGAAATCGCTGCTGCGATTCCCACATTCCCACACGCACGACGATTCCTCCTATAATCCTTATGGGACTCAGAACCAACTTCAAAAAAGTGTTACCTATGTCCTCGGATAGAAGTGTTACCTATGTCCCCGGTCGGACATTAGCAGCTGGATACAGTTGCTCGCGATTAGATGCATTAACGCCCATTCTGAGCCGTGACCGCAGGGAGCGGTTTCCAAATAACGGTTTGGTGGGCTGATTTTTGCTGCGCTAAACTAGATCTTCGATCCCATGAAAATTCATGAGTATCAGGCCAAGGCGATCCTGGCCAAGTACGATGTCCCTGTCCCCAGGGGCGAAGTTGCATTCACGGTGGATGAAGCCGAAGCGGCGGCCAAGAAAATTGGCGGAAGCGTGGTGGTGAAAGCGCAGATTCATGCTGGAGGCCGTGGCAAAGGCGGCGGCGTCAAAATCGCCAAGGACGCGCTCGAAGCCGTGGAAATCGCCAAGAAAATCCTTGGCATGAGACTGGTCACGCATCAGACCGGTCCCGAGGGGAGGATCGTCCAGCGACTGCTGATCGAAGAAACTCTGCCGATTGAACGCGAACTCTATCTCGGCATCGTGCTGGACCGCGCGCAGGGCAAGCCGGTCTTCATGGCGTCCGCCGCGGGCGGAATGGAAATTGAAGAAGTCGCCGCGAAGTCTCCGGAGTTGATCCTCAAGGAAACGCTCGAGCCCGGTTACGGACTTGCGTCATTCCAGGGACGCAATCTCGCATTCGGCATCGGCATTCCGCCCGAGAGCGTCAACGCAGCGGTTGCGGCGATGTCGGCGCTGGTCAAGGCTTACAACGCCTTCGATGCTTCGCTGGCGGAAATCAATCCGTTCATTCTCACTAAAGACGGCAAAGTTTATGCGCTGGACGCCAAGATCACGCTGGATGACAACGCGCTCTATCGCCACAAGGATTTGCTCGAGCTGCGCGATCTGAACGAAGAGGATCCGCTCGAAGTGGAAGCATCGCGATTCAGCCTGAACTACATCAAGCTGGACGGCAACATCGCGTGTATGGTGAACGGCGCCGGGCTCGCGATGGCCACCATGGACATCGTGAAGTATGCCGGCGGAAGTCCCGCGAACTTTTTGGATGTCGGTGGAGGAGCCAATGCAGAGCAGATCAAGAACGCCTTCCGTATTCTGCTGTCCGATCCCGGCGTGAAAGCAGTATTGATCAACATTTTCGGCGGTATCCTGCGCTGCGACGTGCTGGCCACCGGAGTCGTCACCGCAGCGCGCGAGTTGAATGTGAAAGTGCCGATCGTGGTTCGCATGGAAGGAACCAACGTCGAAAAGGGACAAGAAATCTTGAAGGCTTCCGGATTCAATTTCACCATCGCCGACGGCATGAAGGACGCCGCGGAGAAAGTCGTGAGGCTGGCACGATGAGCGTCCTGGTGGACCAGAACACGCGCGTGATCTTCCAGGGCTTCACCGGCCGGGAAGCCAGTTTTCACGCTCAGGCCTCGATCGACTACGGTACCAAAGTGGTCGGCGGCGTAACACCGGGCAAGGGCGGGCAGACGCATCTTGGTCAGCCGGTATTCAACACTGTCGCCGATGCGGTGAAGCAAACTGGCGCGGACGCGTCGGTCATTTTTGTGCCGCCGCCGTTCGCCGCTGACGCCATCATGGAAGCGGCCGAGGCGGGTCTCGCGCTGATCGTCTGCATTACGGAAGGCATCCCCACCAACGATATGGTGCGCGCTTCCGTATTTCTCGAAGGCCGTGCCACTCGATTGATCGGACCGAATTGCCCGGGCATCATCTCGCCGGGTAAATGCAAGATCGGCATCATGCCCGCCCACATTCACAAGCAAGGTTTCGTGGGCGTGGTCTCGCGCTCGGGCACGCTGACGTACGAAGCGGTGGGGCAACTCACCAAGTTGGGAATTGGACAATCGACGTGCATTGGCATCGGTGGCGATCCCATCATCGGCACGACGTTCTTGGATGCGATCGAACTTTTCAATAACGACCCGGACACGCACGCGATTGTGATGATCGGCGAAATCGGCGGTAATGCCGAAGAGACTGCGGCGGCTTACATTCAGAAGAACGTC
>JBGPSX010000557.1:0-2093 GCA_041490325.1 Bryobacteraceae bacterium
GATTCAAGCCGAGCCGGAATTTCGCGACCAGCCCTCGGATATCAATCGTTTCTATGTTCGCAGCGTCAACGGCAGCATGGTTCCGCTCGGTACAGTGGCATCGATAACGCCCTCGGCGGGCCCGGATGTCGTCTACCGGTACAATCGTTTCCGCGGCGTTCAGATTTTGGGCGGTCCGCCACTGGGCGGCAGCTCAGGCCGGGCGATCGAGGCCATGGAAGACGTCGCCGCGAAGACGCTGCCCACCGGGTACGGATACGAGTGGACTGGAACCACGTATCAGGAAAAGCTGGCGTCCGGGCATGAAGGAGTAATTTTTGGATTCGCCACGGTGCTGGTATTCCTGTGCCTCGCCGCGCTGTACGAAAGCTGGTCGATTCCGTTTGCAGTGTTGATGTCCGTGCCCCTGGGCCTGTTTGGTGCGCTTCTGGCGGTGTATCTTCGCAACTACCCGTACGACATCTACACACAGATCGGAATCGTAACTCTAATCGGCCTTGCCGCGAAGAATGCCATCTTGATCGTGGAGTTCGCCAAGGACAGTCGCGACAAAGAGAACATGACTGTTCGGGAAGCCGCATTGCATGCCGCGGAGCTTCGCTTGAGGCCGATTCTGATGACCTCGTTCGCTTTCATCCTGGGCGTCGTACCGTTGGTACTTGCATCTGGCGCCAGTTCCGCTTCCCGCCGCTCGCTTGGCACCGCGGTATTTGGTGGAATGAATGCCGCCACGTTGCTCGCAATATTTTTCGTGCCGGTGCAGTACTTTGTGATCGAATCCATCATCGAGCGCCGCAAGCGGCGCCGGGCCGCCCAGGGTGGGGAACCGGAGTTTGCGGATTGAAGGCGCGCGCATTCATTGTTGCTTCGGTTTCTCTGGGCCTGACGGGATGCCTCATGGGTCCGAAGTATCAGCGTCCGCAGACTAAGCTGCCGGATCAGTTCCACAACGGGCCATCTTCCGCGGGTCCTCAATCGATCGCCGACACCAAATGGTTCGACCTGTTTCAGGATGATTCGCTCAAGCAATTGGTCGGGACCGCGCTGCAACAGAACTTCGATGTCCGGATCGCGGCCGAGCGGGTGCTTGAAGCGCGCGCGCAAGCCGGCATCACGCGCGGTGGCCTTTTTCCCGCTCTGGACGCGGATGCGCAATTCACGGCTTCCCGCAGCTCTTCGGTGGGCTCGGCGCGCTTCTTGCAGTCCGGAACGAATCTCAGCGCCAGTTACACGCAGATTGGCGCGGCGCTCTCATGGGAGCTGGATCTTTGGGGCCGCGTGCGCCGTCTCACCGAGGCCGCACGCGCTCAGTATCTAGCAACGGAAGAGGTGCGGCACGGCGTAATCGTCTCGCTGATCTCGGACGTCATGAATTCTTATTTCTCGCTGCGCGAGTTGGATCTCGAACTCGAGATCGCGCAACGAACCCGTGATATCGCGACTGACAACTTGCGGTTGGTGCAACTTCGCAAGGATCGGGGCGCCTCGAGCGGTCTGGAAGTCCATCAAGCCGAGCAGTTCCTGTACACCGCCACATCGCAGATTGCCTTCACCCAACGCGCCATCGGGCAGACTGAGAACGCGCTGAATCTGTTGCTCGGCAATACTCCGTCGGACGTGCCGCGCGGCAAGACTCTGGAACAGATCAGCGCGGCTCCACAATTACCGCCAGGCCTGCCATCCGCGCTGCTGGAGCGCCGGCCGGATATCCGCCAAGCGGAAGATAACCTGATCGCCGCCAACGCAGAAATCGGCGCCGCACGCGCGTTGTTTTTCCCGCAAGTCGCACTCACTGGATTCTATGGAGCACAGAGCCGCGCTTTGTCCAACCTGATCTCCGGACCGGCGCGGTTTGCGAACTTGGGGCCATCTGTAGTTTTGCCGATTTTTCGAGCCGGCCTGCGTTCTGGTCTCCAATTGACCGAAGCGCAGAAGCGCGAAATGCTGATTGCCTACGAGAAGAGCATCTACAGCGCGCTGCGTGAGGTTTCGGACGCGCTGGTCGCGAACGAACGGACCCGGGAGCAGCGCATAGAAGAAGAGAAGCTGGTGGGCGCGTTGACTGAAAGCGTCCGGCTGTCCAATCTGCGCTA
>JBGPSX010000558.1:0-2077 GCA_041490325.1 Bryobacteraceae bacterium
ATCCAACGTGGAAGCGACCGCGCGCTGAAGGCGGGAACCACGGTGGCGAAGGTCCTGGACATTGCGTCCCAGATCCGCAAGCAGTCCGAGATTCCTCTGCTGTTGTTCACTTACATGAACCCGATACTGCGCTATGGCCTGGAAGCACTGGCGCACAAGGCAGTGGCTTGCGGAATCGATGGCTGCCTGCTCACCGACCTCAGCGTGGAAGAAGCCGAACCATACACTGCAGCGATGCGCGGCGCCGGACTCGACACAGTCTTTCTGGGCGCGCCGACCAGTAGCGAGCGCCGGTTGGAGCTGGTGGCTGAGTACTCCACCGGTTTTGTGTATCTGGTTTCACGAACCGCCGTCACGGGCGAGCGTTCCAGTATCTCGAACAGCGTCGCGCCTCTGGTAAGCGCGATGCGCAAGGTCACCGACCTTCCGGTGGCGGTCGGGTTCGGCATTTCCACCGCCGCCCAGGTTCGCGAAGTAGGCATGATCGCCGACGGCATCGCGGTGGGAAGCGCCTTCGTGCGTGTCATCGAAGAGAACGCTGCCAGTCCCGAACTCGAAGCCCGGCTGGAAGCTCTGGCCCGTGAGCTTTCCAGTGGTTTACCATCGAAGAAACCATGAGCATGGAACGGCTCGCCGAATGCCGCAGCGAGATCGATGTTTTGGATCTGAAGCTACTGGCGCTGCTGAACGAACGGACGCGCGTCGTCGAGGAGATCGGCCGCATCAAGCGGACAATGTCGCTGCCGATCTACGAGCCTAAGCGCGAAGACGCCGTATTTCATAACGTGACCAGTAACAATTCGGGGCCGTTGAGCAGTGAAGCGGTGAAGCGCGTTTTCGAGCGGATCATCGACGAGATGCGGAACATCCAGAAAGACAAGATGCTTTAACTACCGCTCCCTTTGGTCACGGCTCGGTTAGCGGTAGTATCTGAATAACTATTCTTTGGGCCACAGGACCGAGCGGTCGATGCTCGCGATGGTTGGGCGGCCGGTTAACATCATGGCCAGCTCGAATTCATGGCGCAGGATTTGAACAACGCGCGCGACGCCATCCGCACCACCGACTCCCAATCCATAAAGATAGGGCCGGCCGATGCCGACAGCAGTCGCTCCGAGCGCCAGCGCTTTTAGAACATCGGTGCCTCGCCGGATTCCGCCGTCGACGATTACCGGAATGCGGCCGGCCACTTTGTCGGCCACGCGCGGCAATGCATCGATGGTGGCTGGAACCGTGTCCAGATTTCGAGCTCCGTGGTTCGAGACGAAGATGGCGGCAACGCCCGCCTTTACGCCGATTTCGGCATCGTCGGGATTTACGATTCCTTTGAGAAGCACGGGGGTCTTGGCGAACGAGCGCAGCCAGTCGATGTCTTTCCACGTTAGCGTTGGATCGAGATAATCCTTGCCCTGTAGATTTGGCAACGGACGCTCGGGCAGCTCTGATTTGGCGCTTTCTTCGCGATTGCGTACGCCGTGCGTAGGCGAATCCACTGTAACGCAGAGCGCGCGGCATCCGGCGGCTTCGGCTCGCTGGACCAAATCGCGCGTGAATCCACGGTCTCGCTGCACGTAGAGTTGGAACCAGACCGGACCAGTAGCTGTTTTGGCCACATCTTCGACTCGCATCGAAGCGCTGCTACTGATCACCAGAGTCGCTTGCGCCGCTGCGGCGCCTCGGGCGACGGCCAGTTCGCCCTCCGGATGAACGAAACCTTGCGCGCCCGTGGGAGACAGTAGAATCGGGAACGGCAGCTCCTGGCCCAACAACTTCACTCGGGTATCGAGCTTGGAGACGTCGACCAGCACGCGAGGGCGCAATCGGATGTGCTCGTAGGCTTCGCGATTCCAGCGCAACGTGATCTCGTCGGCGGCCGCGCCCTGCACCCGCGCCCAGGCTCCGTGGGAAACATGATTCCGTGCCAGCTCTTCGAAATCGGCCAAGGAGAGAGCCTGGTCGATTTCAGACTTCGGCTTAACCTGAGCGCTCAACCGCGCAACAGAGACTCCCAACGCGAGCAGCGCGCTTCGCCGCGTAGTATCCATCGTCAGCTCGTATGATCCAGAATGATCTTCCA
>JBGPSX010000559.1:0-2035 GCA_041490325.1 Bryobacteraceae bacterium
CTCAATTTTCATCCCTCGAACGAACGCGTGCTGCGCTACTTCTCTCCGGCCATCCTGGTCGAGAGGGTAGGAGTGGGCTTAGAATGGCGGAAGGAGCTGAAAATTATGTTCCGCTCCTGAGCGCGCAGGAGACCATGTCGATTCAAGTCTTCCAACACATCAAAGAAGCCGTCGGAAATCTGAACCCGGATGAGATCCGCCGGCACACTGAACGCCGCTTCCGCCTGTTTCTGTATGCTCACACCGACGAAGCTTATGTGCAGATGGAGGATTTCTTCGCTCCGCACCATCTTTCTGACGCCAAGCGCGCTCAGCTTCAGCACATCATGCATCGGGCTTCGGAGGGATTCGACCCTGTGGCCGGGCACGACCTGGAAATCTACTTCGACGATGCTACCCCCGGCTGGTTGCCGGCTGCGGCCAACCTGTTCGCATTTAATCCTGAGGATCCGGCCGCGACGGTGCGGGCTATCCTGGAACGCCGGCCCGACCTTGCGATTCCTCTTGCGATGCACGTGCATCCGTTCCGAGAAGAAGTCTCGCGCCGCATTGTGAAAAAGGTCGCAAGGGAAAACGCGCTGTTCGCTCTCGCCACCGCGATCCCCGACATCATTCCATTCATTTCCTTACCTTGGGCGATCGGCGAATTTGCGTCCGACACGGCTTTTCTCACGGCCAACCAGATTCGCATGGCTTTTCTGCTGGCTGCCGCCAGCGATCGCGAATTCGGTTATCGCGAGCAGAAGGCGGAAGTGGCAACCATCGCTCTGGGCGCACTGGGATGGCGGGCGCTGGCACGCGAACTGATTGGCAAGATTCCAATGGGCGGCGGGTTGATCCCCAAAGCGGCCGTGGCGTACGCCGGCACTCGCGTGGCTGGATTGTCGCTGGAGCGTTACTACCGGCTCGGTTCGGCCTACACACGCCAGGAACGAAGGCTCGCCTATGCCGACGCTGTCGAGCGTGGAAAGGCTGTGGCTTCAACGATGTTGGATGGGCTACGCAAGAATCTAGGAACCAGCGGCGGAGCGAGCGAATCTAACCGTTTGAGCCGTTGAGTGCGCAGAACGTATTCTGAATTCCGGCTTCTGGCGCCTACATTCGCCGGTGTTAAGCTATTGCATTAGGAGGTTCCATGCTTCTACGAGTGACTACTCTCGCGCTTGCGCTTGCGGCTTTTGTTTCGGCCGATACCCTCACACTTCGCAGCGGCCGAGTGATTCGCGGTCAATACATCGGCGGGGATGCCCGTCACGTCAAGATAGCGGTGGGCGATCGCGTGGATACGTACACCACTGATGACATAGAGAGCCTCTCGTTTGGCGGCGGCGAACGGCTTTCGCAGCCACCCGAGGATCGTGATCGGGACAGGGATCGTGATCGTGACCGATCAGCAAACGATCGGCCTGCTGTGGCAAATGATCGGCCCCCAACTGGATTCGCAGACCGGAATCCTCGCGCCGAGACGCCTGCCGGTATCCAAATTCCGAATGGCACAACCATTACGGTGCGCATGATCGAGGGCGTTAACTCCGAGGAGACACGTCTCGGACAGACATTTCGCGCTAGCGTCGATGAGCCGATTTTGGCGGACGGTCAAACTGTGATCCCACGCGGCGCGGACGCGGTGGTGAAGCTGGTGGAAGACCAACAGTCCGGCAAGTTTCAGGGCCGCACGGTGCTTACGCTGGTGCTGACTGAATTGTCGGTGAATGGGCGGATGGTGGATGCCACTACCGCTGACGTTTCGCAAGCCAGCGCCTCGCGAGGCGCGCGCACAGCGAAAGTCGTCGGTGGAACAACCGCGTTGGGCGCGATTATCGGCGCTATCGCCGGCGGCGGCAAAGGCGCTGCAATCGGCGCAGCTTCGGGCGCGGCGGTGGGTGGAACCGCGCAAGCGGTGACCAAGGGACAGGTGGTCAAGATTCCGCCGGAAACCCGGCTCACGTTTACGCTGCAACAGCCCATCCAGCTATGATCCGGCTGTCGCTGCTGGCGACGTTGGCTTGTTTGCCTTGGTTGGCGGCAGAACAGC
>JBGPSX010000560.1:0-2025 GCA_041490325.1 Bryobacteraceae bacterium
CGGATGGCTATTTCCGGCTCGAACAATCGGGTCTAGGATCGAGCCGTACTTATCTCGTTCGTCCCGGGTCGAACGGCATCGAGCGGATGTATTCTCTGAATGGCAGCTCGAAGGCGTTGGACGCGGACGGGCGGGCTTGGCTGGCGCGCGTTCTTCCGGAGGTGATTCGTGAATCCGGAATCGGCGCCACGGATCGAGTGAAGCGAATTCTGCGCCAAAGCGGTCCCGCCGGAGTGTTCACCGAGATCGGCAAGATTCGGAGCGACGGCTCTCGACGCATTTACATCGAGAATCTGCTCGAATACGGCAACTTGAAGAACGACGAACTGCGCGAGGCGATGCGGCTGACACGCAAGATTAGCTCCGGCGGCGAAAAAGCGGCACTGCTGGTTGCAGTAGTCTCGAAATACCAAGCCCCCGACGCGCGCGAGTCGTTCTTCGACACACTGGAATCGATCTCGTCCGATGGGGAGAAGAGGCGCGTGCTGATGGCGATCGTGGATCGGTATGGCTCGGATCGCGAGACCCTGGCATTGGTGCTGCGAGCAGCCAAGAAGATTTCTTCGGATGGAGAGAAGGCCACCGTCCTGGTGCGAGCTTCTGAAATTCGGCTGGGCGACGATACCGCGCGGCTCAATTATTTCCGCGCTTCCGACGCTATCAGCTCAGATGGCGAGCATCGACGTGTGTTAGCCGCGATTCTCAAGAACAACGGCGGCGACAAGGATGTCCTGATTCGTGTTTTGCGATCGGCCGCGGGGATCAGTTCGGATGGCGAAAAAGCCAACATATTGAGTGAAGCCGGCAACGACTACATTGAAGATCCGCTAGTCCGAAAAGCCATGTTCGATGCGATCGCGACGATAAGCTCGGACGGAGAGCGCCGCCGGGTCTTATCGGGCCTGGCTCGGCGCGCGAAGGCAGAAACGCTGACGGAGATCGCGAAGTCGGTGGCGCACATCAGTTCCGACGGTGAGAAGGCCCACGTGCTGGCGGCGCTGGCGAATCAGGCCGCAACGGATGCGAGCCTGGAAGAAGCGCTAGTCGAAGCCGCCAACACAATCAACTCAGACGGCGAGCACGCCCGCGTTTTGGCCGCAGCCTTGAACGGTCCGAGCCTCCCGAAGGACAGCGTGATCCTGATTATTCATTCGGCCGAACGAATTTCCTCAGATGGTGAGAAGGCCCGCGTTTTGACGCGCGTAGCACAGCGGTATTCAGGTGACGCGCAAGTGGCGGCTGCTCTGCGGGTGGCGGCGAAGACTATTCAGTCAGACGGAGAATATCGGCGGTTGATGTCGATTCTTGTGTTTTAGGGAAACCGCTCCCTTCGGTCACGGCTCGGCTAGTGGCATTGACGTTACCCACTGCGCCGCTTGTCATTCACACCCCCCCTAGCTGAGCCGCGACCGAAGGGAGCGGTTCTTATTCATCCCGCAACGCGATGGCTGGCTCAATCCGCAACGCTCGTTTCGCCGGCACGTAGCACGCGATCAATCCAATCACAGCCATGAATCCCAGCGCCAGCGCATACGTCGCCGGGTCTCTCGGGCTGACGCCATAGAGAATGGGCGCGAAGAACGGTCCCAGCGCGAGCGCCAGTATTGCGCCCAGTGCGCTGGCACTCGCGCCGGTGAACACCGCGCGTTGCAGCACCAGCTTCAGAATGTTCTGGCGGCTGGCTCCGATCGCGACTCGAATCCCGATCTCGCGCGTGCGGCGCGAAATGGAATAAGCCAGCATTCCATACACGCCGGTCGCGGCCAGGACCGCCGCCAGCACGCCAAACGCGCCCAACATGGACGCCGCGATGCGAGCGGGCATGAGCGGGAAACTCAAGTGCTCCTCCAGTGTGCCCGCTTGAAAGAAAGGCAACGTCGGATCGATACCGTGGATCGCCTGGCGGACCAATCGCAGCACGTCTTCCGATGGAAGCGCGGATGATCTCGCCACCACGGTCATGGTTGAATCGTACCTTTGCGCGCGCGGCCAAAAGAGCGCTAATTCGGCGTTGTCATTCAAAGA